>CBFIHK010000028.1:3814-26653 GCA_965662305.1 Luminiphilus sp. | reverse complement strand
GCTGATTTCCACCGGCGACAAAGATATGGCGCAGCTGGTCAACGACCACGTAACGCTTGTAAACACCATGACACAGACCGTGCTCGATCGTGAGGGCGTCATTGAAAAGTTCGGTGTGCCTCCAGAGTTGATCATTGATCTACTGGCGCTAATGGGTGACTCGGTCGATAACATTCCAGGCGTGGCCGGCGTCGGCGAGAAGACAGCCTTGGCACTACTTCAGAATTTGGGTGGCGTCGCTGATATCTACGCACAATTAGATCGCGTGCCCGAGCTGCCGGTTCGTGGTGCTAAGTCACTGGGCGACAAGCTTCTCGCGAGCCAGGAAATGGCCGAGCTATCCTACGTGCTCGCAACGATAAAGACCGACTGCGATCTCGATTTGAACGAGACAGATCTGCGCTCATCGGCGCCGGATAATGAGCGGCTCATAGCGCTTTATCGCGATCTCGAGTTTAAGTCATGGCTCGATGAGCTTTTGAGTCCGGGACTCTTCGCAGATACTGCGCCCGAGGCACCCGTTGCCAGTGCGCCAGAGCTGAACACCGTCACCATTACCGATCAGAGTGTTCTCGATGAATGGATCGGTCGTCTTGAGAGTGCGTCCTTATTTGCGTTTGATACGGAAACCACCAGCCTGAACTACATGCAGGCTGAAATTGTGGGTGTCTCCTTTGCGGTTGCTGCAGGCGAAGCTGCCTACGTGCCGTTAGCTCACATTAATCCCGGGCTTGAAGGACAGCTCGATCGCGAATCGGTGCTTGAGCAGTTGAAACCACTCCTTGAGTCAGATGCGGTAAGGAAGGTAGGTCAGCACCTTAAGTACGATGCCAATGTGCTGGCTAACCACGGCATTACGCTGCGGGGTATAGCGCACGACACCATGCTCGAGTCTTATGTATTGGACGCAGTCGGAAGTCGCCACGATATGGGCAGCTTGGCGCTTAAATATCTCGGTCAGCGGGTTATCTCCTTCGAAGAGGTTGCCGGTAAGGGTGCAAAACAGATCACCTTTGACCACGTCCCCATCGAACAAGCCGCAGAATATGCCGCTGAAGATGCGGATGTCACGCTGCGGTTGCATGAAGCGCTTCAGCCCAAACTTGAGGCAGAGCCAAAACTGCGTGAGGTATACGAGGGGCTCGAGCTGCCGTTGGTGCCTGTGCTGTCAAAGATTGAGCGCAACGGTGCCTATGTCTCAGTCGATCGCTTGCGACAGCAGAGCAGCGAAATTGCAACTCGACTGGCAGAGCTAGAAACTCAGGCCTGCGATCTCGCGGGGCAGCCGTTCAACCTGGCGTCACCGAAGCAGCTTGGTGAGATTTTGTTTGAGAAGCTCGAGTTGCCTGTTATTAAAAAGACGCCGAAGGGCGCGCCTTCGACGGCAGAAGAGGTATTGGTCGAGCTTGCGAATGACTACGAGTTACCGGCCGTGCTGATCGAGCACCGCGGACTCGCCAAGCTCAAGTCTACCTACACCGATAAGCTGCCAGAGATGGTCGACCCAAAAACCGGTCGTGTACACACGTCATACCATCAGGCGGTTACGGCAACCGGTCGTTTATCGTCGAGTGACCCTAACTTACAAAACATCCCAGTAAGAACCGACGAGGGTCGTCGCATCCGTCAGGCCTTTGTTGCGCCTGAGGGTAGAAAGATTGTTGCCGCGGATTACTCTCAAATCGAACTCAGAATCATGGCGCACCTCTCGAGTGATGCGGGTTTGCTTCACGCCTTTGCCAATGAGCTCGATGTTCACAGTGCGACAGCGGCAGAGGTTTTTGATGTCGCTTTAGATAAAGTGAGCAGTGATCAGCGCCGTAAGGCAAAGGCCATTAACTTCGGTTTGATTTACGGCATGTCCGCATTCGGGCTTGCCAAGCAGATCGGTGTTGCCCGAGGCGAAGCTCAGGAATATATCGATCGATACTTTGCTCGATATCCCGGTGTGGCGGATTACATGGACGCGACGCGAGCACTTGCTCACGAGCAGGGCTATGTCGAAACCTTGTTAGGCCGTCGGTTGTATTTGCCCGAAATCAACGCGAGGAATAAGCAGCGTCAGTTGGCGGCAGAGCGAACGGCGATTAACGCCCCTATGCAAGGTACCGCGGCGGACATTATCAAGCTGGCGATGATAGCAGTGGATGGCTGGCTTACCGACTCGGCTCTTGATGCCAAGATGATCATGCAGGTTCACGATGAATTGGTATTCGAGGTTGCAGAAGATGTCTGCCCCGAGTTGTGCAGCGAAGTAACCACCCGCATGGCCAATGTTATCGAGCTAAAAGTGCCACTACTTACCGAGGTGGGTGTGGGCGATAACTGGGACGAGGCGCACTAAGCCATCGAGTAACCTGTTTATTTACCGGGTTGCCTAGGCGGGTCACCTTATCTGCCCGCTGAAACGGGTCAACGGCATGAGGCTATGGCTTCAGTGGAAGGTAGCCCTATTCTGTAGGCGCTCATTCCAGTGGGACATTTTCATCGGGCGTGCTCTCAATCGGCGCTACATCCTCATCAGGCAATGTCAGCCACCAGTTAAGCGTTCTCTGCAGTTCGTCCATGCCGTCGTGGTTATGCGATGAGAAAAGCTGAACCGAAATCCAGCGCTCGTGTTCCTTGAGTTCTTTTTTGACGGCGAGCAAAGCGTTTTTTGCCGGGCCGCGTTTGAGCTTGTCGCTCTTTGTCAGGAGGACATGGACCGGCATTTCGCTGATGGTGGCCCATTCGATCATTTGTCGGTCGTAATCCTTGAGTGGATGTCGGATATCCATAAGCAGGATCAACCCTTTTAGGCTCTCTCGATATTGCAAATAGCGCTCGAGTTGTTTGTTCCACTCTTCCTTAATTTTGAGTGGCACTTTGGCAAAGCCATAGCCCGGCAGATCGACAAGGCGAATTTGATCGGCGACGCTGAAGAAATTGATAAGTTGTGTTCTACCCGGCGTGCGCGACGTCCTCGCTAATTTGGTGTTGCCGGTAAGCGCATTGATCGCACTCGACTTTCCTGCATTACTTCTCCCGGCAAAGGCGACCTCGCAGCCAAGGTCCGCAGGTGCATTGTTCAAGGCACTCGCAGATTGTAAAAATTCAGCGCTTTTAAAATTAAGCTTATGAGACTTATTGGGCGTATTAATGACAGTAATCCACGTAAAGTTTGGTGTTTTCGGCTCAATGACTATAATGCCGGGCCAGATGACGTGGGTACAGCCACAAAATCACAGGATTCAACGGTCTTCGCGCCGGTACAAAGGGTGAAATCATGAAAGCAAATATCTTAAAATTCGCACTGATCGCAGGCGCGACTGCACTAGCTGCAACGTCGGCTCAGGCGGCAGAGCAGCCTCCACAGTACGCAGCGTCATGTGGTGCTTGTCACGCAGTAGGCGTTGCAGGTGCACCCAAGACAGGTGACGCTACGCAGTGGGAGCCACGTTTGGCAAAAGGTATGGAAGCGCTTGTGTCTTCAGTGAAGAACGGTTTGGGCGTTATGCCTCCCGGCGGTCTTTGCAATGGCTGTAGCGATGACGACTACAAAGCCCTCATTACGTATATGTCTACTCCGCAGTAACAGCGGAACAAGGAGTTAAGGATGATCTTTAATCGCGCGATCGCGGCACTGGCTCTCTTTTTGTTTGCCAACGCTGCAGTAGCTGACGGTGTCTTGAAGGGCGATGCGGCCGCGGGCGAAGCCTTGTCTGCCTCTTGCGCGGCCTGCCACGGTGTCGACGGTAACAGCCTCGCACCAACGTTTCCAAAGCTCGCGGGCCTTGGTGAGCGTTACCTTCTCAAGCAGATGAAAGATATCCGTGATGGACGTCGCCCTGTTGCGCTTATGGCGGGTCAGGTCGACAACATGACCGATCAGCAGTTGGCAGATATTGCGGCGTTCTATGACTCGCACGAGAGAACATCGGGTACTGCAGATCCAGATCTCGTAAAGCTGGGTCGTAAGATATACCTCGCTGGCGTTTCTGAGCGAAAAGTCGCTGCGTGTTCTGGATGCCACAGTCCGTCGGGTAAAGGCAATGCGCCTGGTGGTTACCCAGGTCTTGCGGGTCAGCACGCTGACTACGTACAGCAGCAGCTTGAGATGTTCCGACTCGGCTACGAAGACGAGAGTGGTCGAACTAACGGTGGCGACAGCAAAATTATGCGAACTATCGCCTTTGGTCTAAGTGATCTTGAGATCAAAGCTGTCGCAAGTTATGTTTCGGGTCTTCAATAAGGCCCAATAACGAGCTCGGGGGAGATCAACATGTCACGCCTTCTACGTACCGTCACCATTTTTGTGATTGCACTGGTTTCAGCGGCCGTCACAGCACAGGAGCAGTATCAAGAAGGTGTGCACTATGAGTTGATTGAACCTACCGTCCACACAGGTATCAGCGACAAAGTTGTTGTCTCAGAGTTCTTTTCCTATAGCTGTGGCCACTGCTTTAATTTCGAGCCGTTGCTTGAGTCTTTTGAGGCGCGGTTGCCAGAGGGCGTCGTGGTTCAGCGTATTCCTGTCATCTGGAATAACAATGCCAGTATGAAGCTGCTGGCAAAGACATACTACGCCGCGCAAATTCTGGATGTGCTAGACCCTGTTCACGGCGCAATGTTTAACGCCATTCACCGACAGCGTAAGCGTATTGCGACGCCTGAAGCGGTGCGTGCTGTCTTCGTTGACAGTGGTGTCGATGCAGAGAAATTTGATCGCGCCTTCAAGTCTTTTGGTACCGACAGTATGGTTAGGCAGGCGGCCGCCCGCACCCAGGGCGCTCGCATCAATGGTACGCCTACGCTAATGGTGAACGGTAAATACCTAATCGATACTCGCCAAGCGGGTGGTCAGGCGAACATGCTAAAGATTGCGGCATTTCTTGCTGACAAAGAATTGGCACGGATGAATAAGGCAGCAACCGCCGCCGAGTAGTTGCTGGGTTATTACCGATCAGCCGAGCGGAATCTCTGTTCGGCTAATTACTTTCCTAAGTACGAAGCTTGAATGCACACCGGTGACACCGGATATTCGGGTAAGTTTTCCCAGCAACACAGCTTCAAAATGTTTCATGTCCTTGACGACGACTCGTAATAAATAGTCGGCGCTTTGGCCTGTTACCACTGAGCACTCAACGACTTCATCATAGTTTGCGATCTCTGCCTCGAAATTTTCGAATCGATCGGGCGTGTGCCGATCCATAGAGATGCTAACGTGTGCTGTTAAGTCGTAACCCAGTTTTTCAGGATTCAGTACAGCCACTTGGCGCTCAATGAAGCCTTCGCTAGTCAGCCTTTTCACCCGTCGGGCACAGGGCGTTGGTGACAGTCCCACGCGTTCGGCGAGATCTAGATTACTCAAGCTCGCATCTCGTTGTAGCTGCGAGAGGAGTTTCAAATCAACGCGGTCTAATGTATTTGTATCGTCCATATTTATAAAAATAGCGATTTTCACTACTAAATACGATATAAAAATATTTTTTCTCTATTATCTGGCACATTCATATATATATTTAACGTCTTTCGCTCCTGAGGTCAGCGTATACTCGCGCCCGAGAACAAAGAATTGATGAGTAAAATGTTATGAGCAGTGAAGGTTTTGGTGCTTTTGATCACCGCAAGTACCCGATATACCAGCCGCTGAAAAAGGCCGATCGCCGTTGGCCTGATCAAGTTCTGACCAAGGCGCCCGAGTGGTGCAGTGTCGATTTACGTGACGGAAACCAAGCGCTGATTGAGCCCATGACTTCGGATAAGAAGTTACGGCTGTGGGAACTCCTCGTTGACCTTGGGTTTAAGCAAATCGAAGTGGGCTTCCCCTCGGCTTCGTCCCATGACTTTGACTTCCTGCGAAAGCTCATCGAGGAGGACAGAATTCCCAGCGACGTAACGGTTCAGGTGCTAACGCAGGCCAGAGAAGAGTTGATTACTCGCACCTTTGAAGCACTGAAGGGTTGTCGCAGGGCTGTTTTGCATTTTTACAACAGCACATCCACAGTCCAGCGCGATTATGTGTTCGGGCTCGATCGAGCGGGTATTACCGAAATTGCGGTCAACGGTGCTGAACTCGTCAAATCGGCTGCTGCAAAGTACCCCGAAACTGAATGGGTTTTTGAATACAGTCCAGAGAGCTTCACGGGCACCGAGATGGACTTTGCCGTTGACGTCTGTAACGCAGTAATCGATGTCATCAAGCCGACGCCCGATAACAAGATGATTATCAACTTGCCAGCGACGGTGGAGGTCAGCACACCGAATGTGTATGCCGATCAAATTGAGTGGTTCTGCGACAACGTAAATCATCGCGACTCGCTTCTTGTGTCTCTGCATACGCACAACGATCGCGGTGGCGCGGTTGCGGCTGGGGAGCTTGGTTTGCTTGCAGGTGCTGACCGGGTAGAAGGAACACTTCTTGGTAACGGCGAGCGGACGGGGAATATGGACATTGTCACCATGGCAATGAATATGTACAGCCAGGGGATAGATCCGGAACTCGATTTTTCACAGATGGATGAGATGATTGCGGTTTGCAAGGAGTGTACGCAGCTGCCGCTACACCCTCGCCACCCCTATGCGGGAGAGCTCGTATTTACCGCATTCTCGGGTAGCCACCAGGACGCGATCAATAAATGTTTGGCTAGAAGAGACGGTGATAGCCTGTGGGAGGTTGCCTACCTACCCATTGATCCCGCGGATATCGGGCGGAGCTATCAGGAGGTCATTCGCATCAATAGTCAATCCGGTAAGGGTGGTGTGGCTTACGTGCTTAATCGAGACTACGGTCTTGATCTCCCCCGCTGGCTACAAATTGACTTTAGTGCGGCCGTTCAAATGCTTGCTGAAACATCAGAAGCTGAAGTGGCCTCTTCCGACATCCACGGTTTGTTTGTGTCGACATATGGGTTAGAGGCCCCTCGAGTAAAGGTGGGAAGGTACCAGCTGGCGCGAGATGACGCTGTAGATCAGTTGAATGTTGATATTTCAGATGGGGCAGTTGTCACGAGCATAGTGGGTCGGGGCAATGGTGTTGTGGCCGCGTTTACTGACGCATTGTCATCGCATACGGGGACTAAAATCGTGGTTGTGGAATACAGCGAACACACTTTAGGGCGCGATGCTGATGCTGATGCCATCTGCTACGTTCAGCTGGCGGTCGATGGTGTTCGTGTATGTGGTGTTGGTCGAAGCAATGACATTGTTCAAGCATCTATGTCTGCCATTATCTCAGGTATCGAACGTGCCGGTGTGCTGAGTCAATTGGCGGCTTAACATTGGGCACCTTCACCGTCAGGGTTTGTTAGTAATCTCACACGCCCAGGATTTTTTTCGCAGAGTCGTATGAGTAAAAGCGCAGATATGAAAAGCACGCTGGGTGCGCTGAAGCGTTTCCTTGAGGCCGATATCGGTATCACTGGTGACGAGCCAATGGGTGCCGAGCGAATACAGAGCAGTGAACTCTGGGGCGCTGATTTCCAAAGCGATCTGCTCCGCATGTCGTGTTTTCTTGTATTCAGCATCGCCATTGCAACGTCGATAGAGTTGACTTTGCTAGGCACACAAGCGCAGGTTTTGTGGACTCTTCAAGCAATTTTGTGCGCGATAGCAATAACCGCAAATGTCGCGATTCGCACGATTACTTTACCCACGCATTTTTTGCATTTTCTTTTTGGCTCTGCTGTCGCACTTTATTTTTTACAAGCCATTAACGGTGCGCCTCTGCAAATTCTTTGGTCTCTGCCAATCGTTATGGCTTGGTCGATGGTTCTTCAGTCAACCGTCGCCATCCTGCTTACCTTCTTTATTCTGGGCTTGGTACGCTGGGTCGATTCCGGATTAGTGATTCAACCAGCCTATTTGATGTTTATTCTTGCTGGATTTTTTGCGACACATGCGCTGAAGTCGCAGTTAATGCGTTTAAGCGATATGGCCGCTTTCGATGCTTTAACCGGAGCGCTGAACCGGCGATTCTTTAAGGCTCAGGCGAAACGGCTTATTGCCGAATATGCTCGAGAAGCGCGCCCTTCAACACTTGTTTATATAGATCTGGACGGCTTCAAGGGAATTAATGACGCCTTTGGTCATGCTGAGGGGGATCGTGTGCTAGCGGCACTCGTCGCAGTCATCCTGCGACGGATCCGAAAGACTGACATGCTGTATCGAATGGGTGGCGATGAATTTGTGTTGGTTTTGACCAATACACCTCTGGACAGCGTATCTACCTTATTGGTCGATATCCAAAGCCAAATTGGTGAGATTGATGTCGTACGTCCCCAGCACATCAGTGCGTGCTTTGGTGTCGCATCAGTAAAATCCTTTGCGGACCCTTCTGATTGGATATCGGCCGCGGATACTGCCTTAAGGGCAGCAAAGAAGAAGGGGCCGAATACCATCGAGTTCTCGCAAGGGTAGCTTCGCCTGCGTAAGCGAGAATATCGGTATTGGTGGAGCTAGGACGTATGATGCGTCGATCAATGACATCGGTTTTGTTTGTTGCTCTCATCAGCCTCACTGGCTGTTCAGCAAATCGCCTACTCTATAATCAAGCGGATACCTTTATTCGTTGGGCAGCGGATGACTATGTTGATCTGACCCGAGAGCAACAGGTCGTTTTTGATCAGCGACTTGATGACTTTTTGGTATGGCACCGTAACGAGGAGTTACCTCGATACCGTGAATTTATAATCACATCCTTAGCGACGCTAGACGGCGGTGTGACGTTGGACGAGGCGGTAGTTATCTCGGAGGACATTGATCTCGCTGCTGATAGGTTCCAGGCACAATTTGTTGAGTTACTACTGGCCACCGCTTTAGATCTTTCAGATGAACAAATCCAAGATTTCTTAGCTGAGCTAGATCGCAACCAAGCCGAGTATGCTGAGGAGCGTCTGGTTCGGGATAAAGCGACCTACTATGAGGACTCGGCCAAGACGATGACCGACTTGGTCAAGCGACTCATGGGGAGGCTTAGTCGCGAACAGCGCGCTGAAATCGATGAGCGAAGCAAACAGCTTATGCGAATCGACGGTCTTTGGCACGACGATCGTGCGCGATGGGGAAGTGCATTGAGAGTGATACTTGAGGCGAAAGCTCCGGGTTGGCAATCGGAAATTCGTAGGCTCGCAGCATCACGATCGGAGGCCCGTATTCCTGCCTATGTCGCGGGAATCGAGCACAACGGCGACGTAATACTCTCACTATTGGTTGATACCATTAATTCACGAACCGAACGTCAGGACCGCCGCATGCGGCAGTTTCTAGAGGGTCTGATAGACGATATCGATGCGTTGACAATTGCGTCCGAGGCCGAGCGTCTAGTCGTCCAGTAACGATAGGTCTCGCACCGCACCCCTGTCAGCGCTGGTCACGGTTTTTGCGTAAAACTTAAGCGCCGGGCTAACCTTGCGAGGTCGGTCCTTGGCGGGTCTAAAGCCCTGAGCCGCCTGAGCTTCACGACGAGTATCCAGTTCAGTTTGATCAAGTTGAACGTTGATAGCGCGGTTTGGGATATCGATTAGGATACGATCACCATTTTGCACGAGGGCAATCGCACCACCAGCGGCGGCCTCGGGTGAAACATGTCCAATAGACAACCCCGATGTACCTCCTGAGAAACGACCATCGGTAATGAGTGCACAGGCCTTACCCAATCCTTTGGATTTAATGTAGCTCGTGGGATAGAGCATTTCTTGCATTCCGGGGCCACCACGAGGGCCTTCGTATCGGACAATGACCACATCGCCGGCCTGTACGCGATCCTCTAGAATGTCGGCCACCGCGTCCTCTTGGCTCTCACAAACGTGCGCCCTACCTTCGAATACGAGTAGCTCGTCTTCAACACCCGCTGTTTTGACGACACAGCCGTCTTCAGCGATGTTACCGAATAAGACTGCTAAGCCGCCCTCCTCAGAGTAAGCATGCTCGGCTGAGCGAATGCAGCCACCTGCTCTATCCAGATCAAGTGCAGGCCAACGTGTTGCCTGACTAAATGCCTCCTGTGTGGGGATACCAGCGGGTCCCGCCTTGAAGCGCTCCAGCGCTACCGTATTGTCTGTGGTAGTGATATCCCAGTTTGCGATAGCCTCACCGATAGTGCCGCTATGAACCGTATTGCACTCACTGTTGAGTCGTCCCGAGCG
The DNA here is from genome assembly GCA_965662305.1 of Luminiphilus sp. Taxonomy (GTDB): domain Bacteria; phylum Pseudomonadota; class Gammaproteobacteria; order Pseudomonadales; family Halieaceae; genus Luminiphilus. The sequence continues at coordinate 16,529 of CBFIHK010000028.1, read as the reverse complement.
TGCGAGTTCACCTAGAATAGCGAGAACGCCCCCGGCGCGATGCACGTCCTCCATATGGTAGAGCGGCGTGCTTGGGGCCACCTTGCAGAGTTGTGGCACGTTACGAGAGAGTGCATCGATATCGGCCATGGTGAAGTCGAGCTCGGCTTCTTGAGCCGCAGCAAGGAGATGCAAAATAGTATTAGTTGACCCGCCCATTGCGATGTCGAGGCTCATGGCGTTTTCGAATGCTGCGCGATTAGCAATATTACGGGGAAGCACCGAGTCATCATCTTCAACGTAATAGCGCCGAGTCAGCTCTACAACCAGCCTTCCTGCTTCTAGAAACAACGCTTTTCTGTCAGCGTGCGTGGCTAGAAGAGAACCATTACCGGGTAAGCTTAGGCCCAGAGCCTCAGTCAGGCAGTTCATGGAGTTAGCTGTGAACATGCCGGAGCAAGAACCGCAGGTTGGACATGCGGAGCGCTCATAGGCCTCAACTTTCGCATCATCTGCACTGCTGTCAGCTGCAATGACCATCGCATCTACGAGGTCGAGTTTGTGTTCTGACAAGGCCGTTTTACCGGCTTCCATGGGGCCGCCAGACACAAAGACAACGGGAATATTCAGACGCATCGCCGCATTGAGCATTCCGGGCGTGATCTTGTCGCAGTTCGAAATACAAACCATGGCGTCGGCACAATGTGCATTCACCATGTACTCAACTGAATCGGCGATGATGTCACGTGATGGCAGGCTATACAGCATGCCATCGTGGCCCATGGCAATGCCGTCATCGACCGCAATGGTATTGAACTCTTTAGCAACGCCTCCCGCGCGCTCGATTTCTCGAGCCACCAACTGACCAAGGTCCTTTAAATGGACGTGGCCCGGTACAAACTGAGTAAATGAATTAACGACGGCAATGATGGGCTTCTCAAAGTCCCCATCTTTCATACCCGTCGCACGCCAAAGCGCTCGTGCTCCCGCCATATTTCGGCCGGCGGTGGAGGTTCTAGAACGATACTCGGGCATGCTGCTTCTCCTGTGGTCGCGATCGGCGCTATTAAATTGCGCGTATCAGCGTATTTGAATTTCTGTCTTGAGACGACTTTGCCTGCTCAGCAGGCGGTAGCAAGGTTTGCTCGACGGGTTGAAAGCCCAACTCCCGGAACCAGTGCCCGGTCTGTGTGGTACGCACGTAGACCTGTTTTAGGTGCAGTTCTCGTGCGTTTTCAACAAGCTTCTCGACGAGGCGCTCGCCGTGTCCTGAGTCTCTGTAATCGGGGTGAGTAGCCACACAAGCAACTTCGCCAATGGCATCTGCTGTGTTTGGATAAAGCGCAGCACAAGCAATAACCCGACTGTCCTTAGTGATCACCGTGAAATGGTCAAGGTCTGCTGCAACCTGCTCGTTCGAGCGCTCGACGAGAATGCCTTCTTGTTGAAGTGGCCTTATTAACTCGAGAATTCCCGCAAGATCATGGCCCTGAGCGGTCACCATTTGTTCGTATTCATCAGACGAGATTAGCGTTCCAGCGCCATCATGTGTGTATAGCTCCTTTATTAAGCCACCGTCGCAGCTGTAGCTAACAAGGTGAACCCTTGGCACACCGTCATCGCAGGCGTCACATGCGAGTGTAATGTTGCTGCCCATACTATCCACTGTCTGAGCGCTGTATTTGCGTGCGTCGTCAACGGTGAGCTGCCTAATGAGTGAGCCGTCGTCCCGTGTCGCACCTTCGTGCTCAGACATCACAATCAGTTTCTCAGCGGCGATGCTGCGGGCAACGACGTGCATAAGCTCCAAGGCGTTGACTGCGAATATATCGCCTGCGGGTGAATGCGCGACGGCGGACAATAAGCATATCGCAGCACCATCGAGGGCGTGCGTTATACCTGCTACGTCAATGTGCCTGACGACACCGAGTGCACCATGGTCTATTCCCTGGAGGACGCCTGCAGGACGGGCTGTCACGAAGTTACCGCTCATAACCCGAAGTTTTGCATTATGCAGTGGCGAGTTCGGTAAACCCATCGAGAACATGCGCTCAATTTGGCTGCGCTCGGATGCAATTTCAGCAAGGATGTTACCCATCGCCTCTTGTGTGATCGGCGCACTCTCGAGATTGGCGTGCTCGTGAACGATCACTAAACGCATACCAAGCGACTGCATTAGCGCGAGGTCGTGCACAACATTGATAAAGTTGTCCTCAGAGACGGCGCCAGCCCTGAGACCAACGACGACCGTTGTGCCACGATGTGTATTGATATACGGAGCCGTATTTCGGAACCAATCGATGGTGTCGGTATTGCTCATTTGCCTGTTCGCTCCGATTATCCGAGCAACGCATTGAGCAAGAAGTAGAAGCCGATTGACAGAACAGCTGCAATTGGCAGCGTGACGAGCCACGACCCGACAATTTGTTTGACGACTTTAAAGTCAACTACCGCTGTGCCGCGCGCGAGACCCACACCTAGCACCGCACCAACCAAAGTATGCGTTGTTGAAATAGGTAGGCCTGTTCCAGAGGCAATAACGACGGTCCCCGCTGCACCGAGTTCTGCTGCAAACCCGCGACTTGGTGTGAGTTCGGTTATTTTTGAGCCGATAGTGCCAATAACGCGCCAGCCGTAGGTGGCAAGGCCAAGAACAATGCCCGCACCGCCGATCAATAAAACCCACCATGGCATACCAGACTTTGCAGCAATAGCGCCACCGTCTTGGACCGTTTGAACGACAGCGGCAACTGGACCGATTGCATTGGCTACATCGTTGGATCCGTGCGCAAAGGCCATCCCACAGGCAGTAAAAATCATCAAAATGCCAAAGATGCCTTCGATGCCCAGATTTGCATTGTTAGCCAGTTGTCGACGAACGAAGGCACCGCCCGCTGTCGCGACTAATAAGCCAATCAATGCTGAAAGCAGCGCTGAGTCGATAAACGCTGACCCTGTTCCAAGATCAATATTGATTCCCACATGCTTGAGGCCTTTCAGCATCGTGACCATTGAAATCATGAAACCAACCATCCACATATAGACGGGGACCCATCTAGCTGCGCTGGCACGGGCATCGCTCGAATTAAGTACCAGTGCTTCCACGCTCTTGTACAAGCACCAGGCAATAGTGCCGGCGAGGAGCGGCGATACGACCCAGCTAGCAGAGATTTCGCCGACCTTACCCCAGTTGACAGCATCGACTGACACTACGATAGCTGAGAACCCAACAATTGCGCCGACAATGGAGTGCGTTGTCGAAACAGGCCAGCCCCGGTTACTGGCGACGAGCAACCAAGTGGCAGCTGCGAGGAGAGCGGACAACATCCCAAGTACAAATTTATCGGGAATCGCCTCAAAGAGAGTCGGATCAATGATGCCCTTTCGGATGGTACTAGTGACCTCGCCGCCAGCAAGAAAAGCGCCTAAAAATTCGAAGATAGCAGCAATGATAATTGCCTGCTTGAGAGTGAGAGCGCCAGAGCCAACAGAGGTGCCCATCGCATTGGCAACATCATTGGCGCCGATGCCCCACGCCATGAAGATGCCGAAACCCAGCACAAGAAACAATATGATCCCGCTGTTCGCGGCGAGCATTTCCATGTCGTGGTCCTACTGGGTTAATTTCTCTTAGGTTATTTGGCGTTTGTTGCAGGACTATTGCAGTAAATTCATCACTGCATCCTACCCGCCGGGAAGAGTATATTCGGACTTAGTTTGTGTTCATACCCTTTGTAATTTGATGCTGGCGTATTGAGGTGTCCTGTGTCCCGGTGAATCGACGACAAGTATTTGGACGCAGTGGGCTAAAAGGATCGATAGAGATATCAATGATGCAGCATGATCAGCTGAGTTTGTTAGAAAACCGACTGGGCAGTGAGCGTTATAAGCGCGTGGTTGCACATCTTGATGAAACCACTGAGGCCTCGTCTGTAAAACTCGCACAAGAGAGTTCAGCTACTCGCATACTGGCCGCCAGTGAGTTTTTCCGCACCCTTGTCGAGCGACAGATCGAATGGGTGGAAGAGGAGGCGGACTTCACTCAGCCCACAATCGATGCCTTATTGACAAGCGTTACCCCTGAAAATCTCTATGAGCAGGACGAACAAGGGGTGTTAAGAAGCCTCCGGGTGCTGAGACAACGCGCAATGCTGCATATTGTCTGGAGAAGCTTCACGAGCGAAAACGGTCTGGCAGAGACTTTGGACGCAATGACCAAGCTGGCGGATTTCGTTATTAAGTGCGCAGTGAGCTATGCGGAAAAGGTTGTCAGCAAACGCTACGGTGAGGCAATAGGTGACGATACGGGGACCATTCAACAACTGATTGTCGTTGGCATGGGCAAGCTCGGAGGGTGCGAGCTCAATCTTTCCTCAGATATTGACATTATGTTTATCTTCGACGAGCCCGGCATCACGCAAGGTGGTCGCACAAGTACCAGCAATCAGGAGTACTTCACGCGTATTGCACAGACAGTGATCCGCCTACTTGATTCAGTGACAGTTGAGGGTCGTGTTTTTAGAGTGGATACGCGGCTGAGACCGTTCGGTGATAGCGGTGCACTGGTGGCGAGTTATCCCTCCCTGGAAAACTATTACCAGCAGCACGGCCGCGATTGGGAGCGCTACGCCTTATTGAAATCGCGGTGTATTACTGGCACTCCCGATCAAATTCGGTCTTTTCAACAATTGACTCGGCAGTTCGTATATCGGCGATATACCGATTTCGGTGTTATTGACGGGCTGCGTGACATGAAGGCGCTTATTGATGCAGAGCGTGTTGCTAAGGGATTGGCGCATGATGTGAAGCGAGGTGTAGGTGGGATCCGCGAAGCTGAGTTTATCGTTCAATCCCACCAACTCGTTCGAGGCGGTCGGATGCCCGCCATTCAGCAAGCGGGTTTCAGGGAAGCACTAAGTTCACTCGTACAAGAACAGTGTCTCCAACCAGAGTTCGCTGAAGGTTTGAGCCATCATTACCGGCAACTCAGGCAGCTAGAGCATGGGGTGCAAGCCCTCCGGGATGAGCAGACACATTCGTTACCTGCAGACCCATCTTCTCAAGCCTTGTTGTGTCAGCTCCTCGGCTATCAAAACTGGGCTGAGTTATTTGATGTATATCAAGCAAGCTGCTCATTCATAGCTAATGAGTTCGACCGTCTTCTCGGCGAGTCAGCGTCCAAGCCAACGCTGATTTTGGGGTTAGACACCGAAACCCCCACCCTGGATCGTGCTGGACTCTCTGAGTTGAATCTCTCATCGCTTGCGGCGATTGAGGGTGTTCTCGATGTTTTCATTTCTCAAGCGCGTTTGAGGGCGATGGACAATGAGGCGAGCCAGCGACTTCAAAAGTTACTTCCGCTCCTGGTAAAGGAAGTTGATCTTCATCAACACGTTAGTGCGACGTTAGAGCGAGTGTTGTCTATTGTCAGTGTGACGTTGAAACGCAGCGCCTATCTTTCATTGCTAACTGAAAACCCTCAAGCGCTATCGAGGCTAGTGGATTTGGTTGCGCGAAGTCAGCCAATTGCAGACAAACTTAGGGAAAGCCCTGAGTTATTGGACGAGCTCCTCTTCCCTAAACGATTGTTTACTGTGCCAAGTAAGGAGGATATACGAGCCCTCCTAGAGCGCGCCACGAACCATCTGGATCCCGAGGACTTGGAAGGTGTTATGCATGAGTTGCGCCGGTTTAAGGATGCAGTAGTGTTCCGAGTGGCCACGAGCGAGCTTGAGGGGTCCATCCCGCTTATGAAGGTCAGCGATAACTTGAGTTTTTTGGCCGAAGTTATTGTTGAAAAAGCAGTGGAAGTGGCTTTTCAGCAATTGGTTAGCAAATACGGTGAACCGTCCCGGGCGGCGGACTTTAGTGTTTTGGCATACGGAAAGCTTGGTGGTATCGAGTTGAGTTATGAGTCAGATCTCGATCTTGTATTCGTCAGTTCCGGTGAGGAGGGTGTCACTGCCGGGCCGAAAGTCATAGAGCATCAGCGCTTTTTTACTCGGTTAGCACAACGAGTTGTTCATATTCTTTCCACTACTATGATGGGCGGACAACTTTACGAGATAGACCTGAGGTTGAGGCCCAACGGCGAATCCGGTCTTTTGGTCACATCGATTTCCGCTTTACAAAAGTACTTGGCGTCCGATGCGTGGACTTGGGAGCACCAGGCATTGGTGCGTGCGCGTGTTATTGCGGGTGGATCAGCCTTGGTAGAGAAGGTCGAGGAATTACGCGTAGAAGTACTTTCGCAGCGTCGAGATGATGCCTTACTGGCCAATGAGGTGACTTCTATGCGGCATAAAATGCGAAATCACCAAGTCGATGATGATGCAAAGTCCAAGCAAATAGATCTGAAATACGGCCGCGGCGGTATTGTCGATATTGAATTTGTGGTCCAATACCTCGTGCTAAAACATGCCGCCAGCCATCCTCAGATCTGCCGTTGGTCCGACGTTGTTCGTATTTTGGATTCGCTCGAGGTGGTGGGTATTTTGAGCAAAGATAATGCTAATAGTTTGCGCGATGCGTATTTACACTTGAGAGCTGCAACGCATCGTATCGCTATGTCTTACGATACGGAGGATGATCTCGCCAACGCCACTGAAGCGATGGCCACAGCGAGGGCCAACTGTGCGAATTTATTGCCGAATTTATAATGCGCGACGTATTGGCTGCGCTATGGATGTAAGGAATTTTTATGGATCTGTCTAAACTGACGGGATCAATTTGGTTGGATGGCGAGCTTGTTCCTTGGGAAGAGGCGAAGGTTCACGTGCTTACACACACCTTCCACTACGGATTAGGTGTATTCGAGGGAGTTCGTGCATATGCCACCAAAGATCAGGGAACCTGCATCTTCCGTTTAAAAGAGCATACCGACCGCCTGTTTCGCTCTGCGAAGATCCTTCAGATGGATATGCCTTACGACAAAGAGACGCTCAACGAGGCACAGCGTGAGGTTGTCAGAGTCAATAATCTTGACGAAGCGTACCTGAGACCAATGTGTTTTCTCGGATCTGAAGGCATGGGCCTTCGCGCAGACAATCTAAAGACGCATGTCATGGTGGCTGCCTGGTCTTGGCCGTCTTACATGGATCCTGAGGCTAGAGACCGCGGCATTCGCGTCAGAACGTCGAGCTATACTCGTCACCACGTCAACATCACTATGTGTAAAGCTAAGGCTAATGGTAACTACATCAACTCAATCCTCGCACTCAGAGAGGCGCTGGACGCGGGATGCGAGGAAGCGCTCCTTTTGGATAACGAGGGGTATGTGGCTGAGGGAAGTGGTGAAAACGTCTTCGTGGTGCGAGATGGCAAAATCTACACGCCCGAATTGACCTCCTGCCTCGAGGGAATTACCCGTGACAGCATTTTCCGAATCGCTGCTGACCTCGGTTATGAAATTAAAGAGCGTCGGATTACTCGAGATGAGTTTTATGTGGCCGACGAAGCTTTCTTTACAGGTACCGCTGCTGAGGTAGTGCCAATCCGTGAGCTGGACAGCCGGCCGATTGGATCAGGTTCGCGTGGTCCGCTGACAGAAAAGTTACAGTCTATTTACTTCGACACAGTGCGTGGTCGTGAAGCGCAGTATGGGGCATGGCTGACTGCGGTGAGCTGATCAGCGCTGTAACCAATATTTATAAACCGGGGGCGACGATGGAAAAATCAACAGGAAAGCTAAGTAGTGGACTGTTCTTTCGATCGTGGCCTGCAACCAGTGACGCGCGTGCGGTTGTTCTTATTAGCCATGGCTTAGGCGAACACTCGGGGCGTTACGAGCATGTGGCAGCCGCCTTTAACGCAGCGGGGCTTCATGTATTTGCACTTGATCACTTGGGACACGGGCAATCTCCCGGTAAACGCGCCTTTATCAGCCGCTTCAGCGAGCTAACTGACGGTGTTGCCGAGCTTCGAGCCCACATAGCTACCGAGTGTCCATCGATGCAGGTTTACCTTGTGGGACACAGTTTGGGCGGCCTTATTGCGGCAAGTACTGTTTTGGGCGCAGCTCAGGATTACGCAGGGTTATTGATGACAGGTCCCGCCCTTGCAGTGCCCACCCCGCCTCCGGCGTGGCAAGTTCTTCTACTTCGCGCGTTCAGCGCTGTGGCGCCTGGACTTAAAGCACTCGCACTCGACGCTAACGCTATCTGCAGAGACCCTGCTGTCGTCGAGGACTACGTTGCTGACCCGCTTGTTCATCACGAGAACATCCCTGCGCGAATGGTTGTATCGCTGTTCGATGAGGGCGCGCGCGTCATGGCCAGTGCGAAAGAAATTAGCTTACCCGTACTGTTGCTCCATGGCGCCGAAGATAAGCTCACATCCCCTTCAGCCTCAACTGAGTTTGTTGACATGCTTGCCTCGAGTGACAAGCAGTGCACGATCTATGACGGCATGTACCACGAACTGTTCAACGAGCCAGAGCAGGAAGATGTTCTCAAAACCTGCTGCGAGTGGATAAAGGCACGCGTCAAACAGAGCGACGCCTAGAGGGGTTTATTCGGCTTCGTTAAGTGAGGCTGCATCAGTTGATCACCCCGCTAGGACCTTGTTGTTTCGCCACGGCGGTATTGGCATACTCCCTGCCAACTTTGGTGGGTACTCCCGCGTGAATTCTCAATTGCCTGACACAGTGACTGCTTCGTCGAACGATGCTGAAAGCCCACTGCGCATTGCGCTGCTGGGCTACCGATCTGCACCACACTCGGGTGGCCAGGGTATCTATCTCAATTACCTCTCGCGCTATCTGCGCCGTCGAGGGCATAGCGTTACTGTGATTTCCGGACCGCCCTATCCACATTTAGACGACGACATTGACTTGGTGAAACTCGAGAGCCTCGACTTGTACGAGAACGGTTTGGGATCTGTAAGGCCTAAGCACTTCTTCTCGCGTCTCGAGCGTATCGAGTGGTTCAGCAAGTTAACGGGCGGGTTTGCTGAGCCTTATACCTTTGGGGAGCGTGTCAAGAAGTGGTTTGTCGGCCGAGAGCGTGACTTCGACATCATTCATGACAACCAAACAATTGCCGATGGTGTTCTTGCATTGCAAACTCGAGGCCTGCCCCTCGTCACCACTATTCATCACCCCATTACCCGCGATTACCGTGTTGCCTTGGCGTCGGAACCCAAGTGGTACATGCGCCTGTTGATTCATCGATGGCACAGCTTTCTGCGGATGCAAAAGCGAGTAGCACCCCAGTTGAACTCAGTGGTTACTGTCTCGAGTGCCTCCGCCACAGATATTGCAACCGATTTTGGCGTTGCTCCCGAGGCGATATCAGTGATGCACTTGGGGGTGGACACAGAGATGTTTCGCCCGCTTTGGTCTGTAACCCGAGAGCCCTTCCGGCTCATGACCACCGCATCTGCGGACGCGCCGCTAAAAGGCCTGTCGCACCTGCTAAGGGCGCTTGCTGCATTGAGGCCGGACTACCCCGATATCAGGCTGACACTCGTCGGTCGCCCTAAGCCCGACGGTGAGACGCAGAGGCTTATCAACTCGCTTGGGCTTGCCGATTGTATCGACTGTTGCAAAGGCATTAGCCATGAAGAGATGGTAGAAAAGTACGCCCGTGCAACGGTCGCAGTTGTGCCATCAGTGTATGAGGGTTTTGGACTACCGGCTGTTGAGGCGATGGCCTGCGGCGTGCCTTTGGTTTCGACCAACGGAGGTGCTTTGGCAGAGGTGGTTGCGGATGCGGCACTTGTTGTTTCTCCGGGTGATGGCGATGCGCTGGCGCAGCAAATTAAAAGACTATTTGACGATGCGTCGCTCAGAGATGAGTATGCCTGTCGGGGGCTTCAGCGAGTTGAACAGCATTTTTGTTGGGAGCGTTGCGCTGAGCGCATGGAAGCGTATTACCGAGAGCGCATTGGCCAATGCTGACCGTTGATTTTGATTACTTTGACCTTCAACCCGGTCATGTCTGCGTTGATTTGGGGTGCGGCGAGGGAAGGCATTCGTTGACGGCCTACATGGCAGAGGGTGTAACTGTTCTCGGCTTTGATCTCGCGTTCTCAGATCTTGAAACGGCAAAGTCCCGCATTGCAGATATGGAACCTCACAACCCGGCAGGCGATGTGAACTTCATTCAGGCCAACGGCATGAGTTTGCCGCTGGCAGATAACTCTGTGGATCGTCTTATCTGTTCCGAGGTCTTGGAACATATTCCGAATTACATCAGTTTTATTGAAGAGATCGATCGGGTACTGAAGCCCGACGGCAAGTTGTGTATCACCGTTCCTAGGGCGTGGCCTGAAAAGATTTGTTGGCTTCTCAGTGACGAATACCCCAAAACACCCGGTGGTCACATTCGGATCTTCAACGCTAAGCATCTTCAACGTGAGGTTGAGCGCTACGATTTTGAGGGCAAACGGCGTCACGGTGCGCATGCTCTGCACGCGCCTTATTGGTGGCTGAAGTGTCTATTTTGGAATGTTGAAAAAGAGCCGTGGCTGCTGCGGGTCTATCATCAATTTTTGGTGTGGGACTTAATGAAGCGACCGTTACTCACGCGCACTCTCGATGCTTTGATGAATCCCTGGATGGGAAAGAGTGTTGCGCTTTATTTTGAAAGGTCGAATTTTGAAAGGCCGGATTTTCATAGGTCGGGCTCTCCTGCGTCAGACACTCAAGGCACTAGTTAGGTAAGTTCGATGGCTATCACTCCTCAAAATACTTACCCCTATCCTGCGGCGGACTTAAAACCTACGGTCGATCATCTATTGGCCACGCAGCGCGACAACGGCGAGATTCCCTGGTTTGAGGGGGGGCATACTGATCCGTGGAACCACACTGAGGCGGCCATGGGTCTCAGCATTGCGGGTGAATATGCTGCCGCGGAGCTTGCTTATGACTGGTTGGTTAGTCAGCAGCTCGAGGACGGCAGCTGGTGGGCCTCTTACGTTAATGGTGAGCCATCGAATATTACCCGTCGTGAAACTAACTACGTGGCCTACATCGCTACGGGTGTCTGGCACCATTTTTTGATTACCCGAAATCGAGACTTCTTGGATCGCTTATTTCCCACTGTAGATGCAGCAATCGAATTTGTTGTCTCGATGCAATCTGAACACGGAGAGGTGGCTTGGGCGTGTGACACGCTTGGAGAGCCGATGGATGATGCGCTAGTCACTGGCAATAGTTCTGTCTACAAATCGCTAGAGTGCGCATTGCATATTGCCCGAACGGTTGGTGTCCTTCGCCCTAAGTGGCGAGCGGCGAGGCAAAAGCTCGGAGCTGCGTTGCGACACCGTCCAGAGCGCTTTGATCGCAATTGGGAAAGTAAGTCGCGATATGCGATGGATTGGTTTTATCCTGTCTTGGCAGGCGTCTTCCAGAACGAGCAAGGCTTAGAGCGTATCAATGCGCGCTGGTTTGAGTTTGTAGAAGACAGCTTGGGTTGCCGATGCGAGAACCATCAACCCTGGGTGACGGTGGCTGAGTCCTGTGAACTAACCATGGCGCTTTTGTCAGTAGGCGACACCGAGCGAGCGCAAACGCTGTTTGATTCTTTGTGGCAGTGGCGCGATGACGCCGGTGTTTTTTGGACGGGCTACCAATTTGTCGAGGAAATCTTGTGGCCGCTTGAACAGCCAACATGGACGTCGGGCGCGGTGTTATTGGCGGCAGACGCCCTGAGCCAGCATACGGCGGCGTGCCACCTCTTCACTGAAGTGAATGAGTCAACGGTCGGCATTACGGAGCAACGAAAGCTCGCGCCCTGAGACTTGTTTACAGTCGAACACTCTTTAAAGTCTTCGCAATGCGCGGATGCTCTCGCAGGTCCCTGCGGGCTCAAAGAGACCAGACTGTTTTGCTAGCTGCCAAATAGCGTGTGGTGCCTGCCCCCCCTCTGCAATGTGCTGGAAAACGTCGTGAATGACTAATAGCCCGCCCTTAACCACGTACTGCGACCAATTCCTATAGTCAGCGAGCGCTGCATCAAGGCTGTGCCCGCCATCGATGAATAAAAGACCCAAGGGCGTAGTCCAGTGCCTGGCCGCCAGCGTTGCCGGCGCGACAATGGGGATGACAACATCTTCCGCATCGTGTGCAAGAAGGTTGCGGCGAAATTCGGGTAGCGAGTCAAATCGCCCTGCTTCATCCACCAGTGCTTCATCGTGAAAGAATTCGCCAGCTTGATGTTCCTCGCTACCCCGGTGATGATCGACGGCGAAAACAACTGTATTGGACTCACGTGCTACCTCCGCTAGCCATAGCGTCGATAGTCCGCAGTAGCTTCCTATTTCTAGAAGTGGCCCCAAAGAGGCGCTTTCACGCGCCCAATCCGAAAGTTGTACGGCCTCATTTTCGGGAAGGAAGCCCTTTACGTCGTCAAACCGGGTCGGTGTCATGATAGGCTCCATAAAAGACGTCAGTATATGGGCTAACGACTGAAACCTAGAACTCTCATCACGCTTAATTACCCCCTGTCACTATGGCGCGTTTTCTCTACAGTTTGCTGATTTCGTTACTGTCGCCGGTCTTTGTGTTGCGGCTACTAGTGAAAAGTGCAAACGAGCCTGGTTATCGTCGTTATTGGTGGCGCCGCTTTGCGCTTGCCATGCCTAGCCGCGTGCGTGCTGGTGAGGGCTTAATTTGGGTTCACGCAGTCTCTGTCGGCGAATTATTGGCCGTGGCGCCTTTGGTTGAACGTATTTTGCAGGAATGGCCTGACAAAGCTGTGCTGATCACCAACACTACGCCAACGGGTTCAGACCA
>CBFIHK010000028.1:0-3804 GCA_965662305.1 Luminiphilus sp. | reverse complement strand
TTTGGTGGCCGTGTCGAACACACATGGTTTCCATTTGATATACCGCTGGTAACGAGTGCGTTTTTGCGTCATTGGTCTCCCCAGCTTATTGTCATGGTGGAGACCGAGATCTGGCCAAACGTTATGGCCTCTGCCCGTGGGCGAGGGATTCCAGTGGCGCTCGTGAACGCTCGACTCTCGGCACGCTCCGCTCGGGGTTATGCGCGGCTCGGTGAGTTTACCCGTGAGACTTTGAGAGGTTTCAGTCTGATTGCCGCACAGTCTAAGTCAGATGACAGACGCTTTCGCCGGATAGGTGCCGACCCCCGTTCAATGCAGGTGGTGGGCAGTATTAAGTTTGATATCGATCTAGCGGCACGGCGGCGCCAACTTGATGTCATCCTGAGTGAGTTGGGCAGTGAAATTAAATCTCGACCCTTGTGGGCGGCAGCCAGCACCCACCCCGGTGAGGAGCAGCTTGTTATCGACGCTTATCAGGCGCTGACTCAGCGTGGACTCTCGACGCGCCTATTGTTAGCACCAAGGCATCCGAATCGAACGGAGGACATTATTAAGCTTCTGCAAAAGGCGGATCTAAATTATAAGCGGCGCAGTGAGAAAGCGCCGATAACCATCGATACGGATGTCTTAATCATCGACACATTGGGCGAATTAAGCGCTTTTTTGGGCTTGGCCGATGCGGCGTTTATAGGTGGTAGTTTAGTGCCACGAGGTGGCCATAACCCGATCGAAGCCGCTGCTTGGGGTTGCGCAGTCATCACGGGGCCGCATGTGATTAATTTCGCCACCATCGTCAGAGATATGGAGCGCGGTGGCGCAATACGGGTGGTTGTGGATCAGCATCAACTCGCGGACCGATTGGCGAGTGTTTGGGAGGGCGATAAGCAGGATAGTGACGCGAAGCGCGCGCAAACCTTTATCGAGACCCGCCGCGGTGCAACGCGGCGTCAGCTTGATTTGTTAAAAGCACTGCTCTAGGCGCGGCTCGACTCTCTGGACCAACGATAGGGAGCGGTTTGTTACCCTTCTCCGGAGGCCGATGCGGCTTCGGGCTCAACCAAAAATGCTTCGAGCGCCGCGATGTCCCCGGGTGACAGCGTCCCCGCATTCTCCTTGAGTCGCATGCTGTTGAGCACGTAGTCATACCGGCTGTTTGCGTAGTCGCGCTGTGCTGCAAAAACCGCATTTTGCGCGTTCAGTACATCAACGATATTGCGCGTACCGACTTCGTAGCCCGCGACCGTTGCATCGAGGGCGCTCTGCGTTGATTTAATGGCTTGCTTTCGCGCTTTCACGCGAGCGACATCTGAGTTCACGGTCATGTGGAGCGAGCGTGATGCGGTAATCGTATTGCGCGTGAGGTTGATTCGATTCTCACGGGTTGCGTTGAACTGCTCAGCCGCACGTCGGCGATTAGCGCTAATTGCGCCTCCGGCGTAAAGCGGCATGTCGAGGCGGATTTGGAAAGATTCGTCCTCACCCTCTGAGTTGGGCGGCAGGTTGAAGGCGTTAGGTGGCGTTACGGTACCGGCTGTGTCGCTTTCGGAGTAGCTGACTTGAGCACTGACTCGGGGTGCGTGTCCCATTTGTCTAGATTTTGCGTTTTGACGCGCCGCTTCTTCTGCGAAACGGACTGCAGCCAATTCGTAGTTGTTTTCAAGTGCAAAATCTACCCATGCAGAGCGATCAGTTGGCATAGGAAGCTGAGGCGTGAACTCGTCGCTCAATAGCCGGAGTTGTCCGTGTTGCTGGCCTGTGAGTACCGACAGACGCTCGAGTGCGACGGCAACATTGTTCTCCTCCACGATGCGTGTGACACCGGCTAAGTCGTGGCGTGCCTCAGCTTCGTAGACGTCCGTAATCGCAATCAGGCCCACGTTAAACCGCTGGCGAGTTTGCTCGAGCTGCCGAGCAAGCGCACGCTCCTGCGCCTTCGCTGCGCGCAAATTATCCTGCGCTCTCAAGACGCCGAAGTAGGCCTCTGAGACACGGACAATGAGATTTTGTTGAGCGGCTGCGACGGTAGCTTCTGCCTGCTTGCTGCGCTCGCTACCTGCTTTCCAATCGAACCAAGCCGACAGGTCGAAAAGTGTCTGAGAGAGGCTAATGTCGTAGCGAGTCGTGTAGGTGCGAGAACCCGTGGTTTGATCGGCAATCACCACGTTGCCATCCTGGAAGTCAATGATGCTGAGTCGAGTGTTCTCACTATCGCGCATCGAGCGTGATACGCCTGTGTTCACCTGCGGTAAAAGAGGTGCCAGTGCAAGTGTCTTTAATTCTAGGTCTGCGCGGTACTGTGCCGTTTCAGCTCTGAGTTGAGCGTCGTTATCGAGCGCAATCTCATAGATATCGAGGAGACTCTCGCTAAATGCGATAGGAGCCATTAATAATGTGGTGCCGGCAATTGCCGCTGCGGTGGCTCGTCTTACAAGATGAGAAACCATTCAAATTTCCTTGAGTGTGTTTTAGACCTAACGAGGCGCGGAGTTTAACATCGTATACGTTGCGGCGGCGAAAATACGTTCATCTTCTGTATGAGCACAATTACCGTCGCTGATTGCTACACTCTGTGTCCTAATACCTGTGGTGTAATTGATATCGGTAAAGGCAGTAGATCAAGGAAACTAGTTAAGGCAACATCGTTTTGGTGCAAAAGAGTCGAAAAAGACAGCGGTTTCACATGGACCTCACGGAGCTTCACGCGCTCTGTGAAGCGAATTATGTGCGCGTACTGCGACTGTTTCCGGATTATCAGCAAGCCAACGACCGCCGCTTTAAGTTGGGCTCTCGACGGATCGTGATGACGGTGATCGAGCGTGATCGTCACACCACCACCTTAAGCATCGACTACCACGCGACAGATTTGCCCGAGCTGATGCACTCCAATCTCCACCTGCGGATGTATCACGATGTGGCTATGGCTGAGGTGGTAAAGCTCCGATCAGGGCGTCGATTGGAATCGCGATACGACTACCCCAATTCCGATATGCACCAACCGGACGAAAAACGTCAGCAGAACATGTTTGTGGCGGAGCTCTTGAGTCTTTGTTTGTCTGATGCGCACGTCGACGAGACCGTCTTCGAGGCGGGCGATGTCTAGTTCGCCGTTGCTTCGCGGAGACCTACGCCTTCAGACGGAGGCAAGCGAGCTCAGGTTGGTTCAGGTGACCGACACGCATCTCAATGGGACTCCAGATGGTGAGCTCCTTGGCATGAACACGGCGCGCTCTGCCCGTGCAGTCATTGATGCTGCCAAGCGCTCGGGCAATATTGATTGCTTTCTCGTTACCGGCGATATCGCGGCGGATGAGCAGCCTACGGCTTACACGCAGTTGGCGGAGATGCTTGGCCAGGAAACACCCAGTTTGTGGTTGCCGGGCAACCATGACGATATCCGCTCGCACTTAGAACGGCTGGAACCGCATTTGAGACGACGTCTCAGAACACCCAATTGGGATGTGGTGATGCTTGAGACGCAGGTGCAGGGTGAGGTAGGCGGTGCGCTCAACGCGTCTGAGTTAGTGGCGCTGGAAGTGGCCATCGACGAGGCTGTAGCGGCGAACAAGTATTTATTGGTCGCAACACACCACCCCCTGCGATCGATGGGGTCCGCCTGGCTCGACGAGCAATCGGTGCGCAACGCGGACGAGGCCGTCCATATGTTAGCGCCGCATGCTGATCGTGTTATGACGATCAGCGGCCATGTTCATCAGGAGAGCGATGCGGTGATATCGGGTCTCCGAATGCTGACGACACCCTCGACCTGCGTTCAGTTTGCGCCGCAATCTGAAGACTTTGCATTAG
>CBFIHK010000027.1:0-27321 GCA_965662305.1 Luminiphilus sp. | reverse complement strand
GAACTCAAAAGCACGTTGAACCTTTCTGAAGGCGGAGAAATTGCGGCGCAGCTCGATCGACTCTACGAATTCTCATTAGCCAGCTTGATTGAGGCCAATGGTCATTGTGATGTCAGCAAGCTTCAGGCAGTGAGAGACATCCTGTCGGAAATAAACGAGGCCTGGACAGAGATTGCACCTAACAGGAGTGGTGCGTGAACACCTCTGCCTCCGAGCCAGTGATTCTTGCCGAGGTATCCCGTATTCAGAGGGAGCGGTTGGCTGCTGTTGTCTTGCTGACTGAGCGCATGCTCAATCTTGCCAAAGACGGTGACTGGGAGCAGGTTACGGAAAGCGAGCGCTGTCGACAAAGCCTGCTTGAGGATTGTTTCGAGACTGAGGTGCAACCCCAAAATAGCGAAATCTTTTCCGAGGCAATTGCTGCCATGTTGCACATGAACGAGGAGCTACTAGCTCGCCTTCAACACGCGAGAGAGGAAGCATCGCTATCATTTTCAGGCGAGCGGCGAGGACACCAGGCGGTTGCGCACTACCTCGATGTGAGCGCAGAGTGATGGTCAGCAGCAGTCAGCTGCGCTTCACTTAAGATCAGTAGAACCCGGTGTTTAGAAACGGCTTCGTGACTAACCAATATGCCCTACTACCCGCACGCTCTTATCTCGCTGCGTGGAGGGTCTTCTGTTTTAAGGAGCGGCATGGCGAGTTAATTGCGAAAAAATGAGGGGGTGTGCAAACCTGGTCACGTGACTTAAATCACACTCTCTAGAAATTAGTGAGACCCTATTCATGTTTGCGTCAAAAACTTGGCGCGCACTTCCATCTGCTTTGATAGCTTGGTAACGTTACCCATCCGGGGACGCCGGATGTGGATAAGTTAGGAACTGCGACACGTGAACGTGACGGCCAAGAACCCCACAGCTCAGCGCCACCTTAAACACCTTGATCGTCGCTTGGTGGGTGTCAGTGACACTATCGACGACGTCCGTTCGCTTGTTACTAAAGTCGCGCCTACCGAGGCTACTGTTTTGTTACAGGGCGAGTCAGGCACTGGCAAAGAGGTCATTGCACGCTTGGTGCACGACTGTTCTAAGCGTGCAGACGGTCCATTTATTCCTGTTAATTGCGGTGCTATTCCCGGTGAGCTTCTTGAGAGCGAACTTTTTGGGCATGAGAAAGGCGCTTTTACTGGCGCTATTGCAAGTCGGAAAGGCCGGTTTGAAATGGCAGAGGGTGGCACGCTGTTTCTCGATGAAATTGGTGACATGCCTTACGAGATGCAGGTCAAGTTACTCCGTGTGCTCCAGGAACGAACCTTCGAGCGGGTTGGCGGTGGAAAAACCATCAAATGCAACGTCAGAGTAGTGGCCGCAACTCACCAGAACTTAGAGCAGCATGTCGAGGAAGGTAAGTTCCGAATGGACTTATATTATCGTCTAAACGTGTTTCCTCTCGAGGTCCCTGCTTTGCGAGAGCGAACCGCCGATATTGAGGGTTTGGCGCAGCGTTTTATAGAGAGTTTCTCGACGCAGGGCCGGGGTGCTATTCGGTTAGAGGATGATGCCTTAGCCCATCTCCGCTTGTACTCGTGGCCCGGCAATGTTCGAGAGCTCGGCAATTTAATTGAGCGACTCATTATTCTAAACACTAATGAAGCAGTCTATGCGGCTGATTTGCCGCTCAAATATCAAAGTGCTGACCTTGCCATTGTGGAACGGCCCGAAAATGTTGAACCGCTTAAGGACCAACCACCCGATCAGGAGCCAGAGGATTTATCAGGCCTTTTCGCACCCGTCCCAACAGCGCCGGTGGCTCCGCCAACACCTGTGCACATTGAAGAGCCCATTGATCTCAAGCAGCACATGGCTGACACCGAGCGCTCACTCATTATCTCTGCCCTAGAGCAGACAGGCTGGGTCAATGCACACGCGGCTAAGCTTCTCACCTTGCAGCGCACGACGCTCGTCGAAAAGATGCGCAAATACAACATTAGCCAAGAGTTGCACTCGTCAGAAATTCGACGTGCGGCGAGCGAATAAATTCTAAGCTATTGAAATAATTAGTAAATAATCTATTGGCATATCGTTAGCTAACCATTCTGTTGATACGAATCGGCGTCAAAATCGTCGTTTGCTTAGAACAGGATTATTCATGAGCGATGTAGCAATAAATCAAGTCCTTGCACAAATGCGTAGCATGCAAGCACTTGCTCAGGGTCAGAGCATTGGCAATGAGCTCCGTTCTTCCGAAGTCGCCTCAGGCTCACAGTTCTCAAATCTCATGACGCAGTCAATCGCGGACGTGAACGCTTCGATGCAGGAGTCGAAGGCAATAACCACCGCCTTCGAAAGCGGAGACCCATCTGTGTCACTTGCCGAGGTGATGATCACAGCGCAGAAGGCAAGCCTTCAATTCACAGGTATGACCGAGGTACGCAACAAATTATTAAACGCATACCAAGAAGTCATGAATATGCCGGTATAAGGAATAGCAGCATATGGCGGATAACCCAGTTTTAGATCGAATAAGCGGCTTTGCAGCGCAGCCTGCAACCCGGCAGCTATCGCTACTTACGGGCTTTGCTGCAAGCGTTGTGCTTGCAATTGGGGTAGTGAATTGGGCAAGCACGCCGTCTTTTGAGCCGGTTTATGGCGCTATGTCTCCCGCAGACAACGCTACGGCGATTAACGTTCTGCAAACCAGTGGTATCAAAT
Source organism: Luminiphilus sp. (assembly GCA_965662305.1). Lineage (GTDB taxonomy): Bacteria > Pseudomonadota > Gammaproteobacteria > Pseudomonadales > Halieaceae > Luminiphilus. Next base: position 24,610 of record CBFIHK010000027.1, on the reverse strand, counting down.
ACCGCATGGAGCCCGGCACAGGTCTTCTGGAGGTGCCTTACGATGACGTGCATCAGGCGCGTATGGCATTAGCCAGTGAGGGCTTTCCTCGTAATGGCGGTGGTATTGGCTTTGAGTCTCTGTACGAAGAGCAGGAAATGGGCCTGTCTAGTTTTATGGAACAAGCACGTTACCACCGCGCTGTTGAGGCTGAGCTCGCGAGAACGATAGCAGCGATGGATGCGGTCTCTGGCGCCCGTATTCATCTTGCAATTGCGAAGCAGTCGGCCTTTATGCGTCGGGGCAATGAGCCCTCGGCGTCTGTCATGCTCAATTTATTACCAGGTGTGCGACTTAATGAGCGCCAGTTGGCGGGTATTATCCACCTTGTGGCCTCTAGCATCCCTAACCTCGACTCCGATCGTGTCTCAGTTGTGGATCAGGCTGGTAAGTTACTGTCTAGCCAGGGCGAGGATACGGATTTCGGTTACACCGCAGAGCAATTCAGACTCGCGCAACAATTTGAAAACTCTCTCAATGACCGCATCCTAGCGATTCTAGAGCCCATATTGGGTCAAGGTGCTGTTCGAGCGCAGGTCGCGGCTGACATGGATTTCACGCGGGTCGAGAGCACCAACGAGATATACGACCCAAGCACAGTTCTCCGCTCTGAGCAGACAACACAAGACATCACAAATCGCGGCTTAGGAGGAGAGAGAGCCGGAGATTTAGTAGCTCAGCCTCCACAACAGAACGCGGGTACGAACCAAGCCCCTCAGAATGCGACACCCGTGATTCCAGACCGTGAGAGCCTTAAGGAGACTCGAAATTACGAGGTTAATAAAACAATTTCGCACACTCGCCGGGTGCCCGGAACGATCCAGAAGCTGTCGGTGGCGGTGGTTGTTGACTATGTGCTCGATGAAAATGGCCAGCGGATTGCGCTTGATCAGGCACGCATAGATCAAATTACAGCGCTTGTTCGCGAGGCCATTGGCTTCTCGGCTGATCGCGGTGACAGTGTGCAAGTGATCAATTCTCCGTTTGTAGCGCCAGCGCCTGTTGAGCCAATGCCAGAACCGAGTCTCATGGAACAGGCTTGGGTCTGGGAATTGGGGAGAGGTGCTTTGGCAGCAATTGCGGTTTTAGCCCTGATCTTTGCGGTGCTTCGCCCAATGATCAGATATTCAACGAATTACGCGCCGCCCGCGCCCGTCGCGCCCTCACGCTTAGAGGCAGCCATGGCAGAAGCGGGCGCAGACAGCGAGACGCTCTCCTTGTCAGGCCCGGTCGCGACATCTGAGCCACCGCCCAAGCCGAATTATCACCAGAGCGTCGCAATGGCCCGTAACACTGCGGTTGAGCAACCAGTGCGGGCTGCCTATGTTGTTAAAAATTGGATAGCGGCAGATGGCTAATGAACTCAATTTGAAAGGCGCGCAACGTGCTGCCATTTTTCTCCTCGGTGTCGGTGAAGAAGCCGCCACAGAGGTCATGCGGCACATGAGTGCAAAAGAGGTGCAACAGGTCGGCGAGGCAATGGCGAGCATTTCTAAGCTCACCAATGCCCAGGTTGAAAGCGTACTCGCGGACTTTCACGAGGAGTCGGCGGAAATCAACCCGCTCGGCCTTGAGGCGCCCGATTTTACCCGGCGCGTAATGACCTCTGCGCTTGGCCAGGACAAAGCCCAGAATATTCTTTCGCAGGTTTTGGAAAAGCCTGAGGAACATAATGGTGTTGAGGCACTTCAATGGATGGCACCAAAGGCGATTGCCGAAGTGCTTGTTGAAGAGCATCCACAAATTGCAGCGACTGTAATGACACAGCTTTATGATGAGCAGGCCGCCAAAGTCTTGGAGCTCTTTCCCGAGGAGATGCGCAAAGACGTCATTTTGAGAATCGCGCGTATGGAAGAGCTCGATCCGCGCGCGATGGAAGAGCTTGATCGTGTCCTAGAAAGTCAGCTTGGTAAGCTTCAGCGAACGCCACCAAGAAAGGTTCTTGGCCCCGATAATTTGGCTGCGATCTTGAATGCAACAGGGAGTGAACTTGAGCAGGAAATGCTGGAGGCCCTTACCTCGGTGGACGAAGCGCTGAGCGATGATGTGAAAGAGAAAATGTTCATCTTCGACAATCTCATGCAGCTCGATGACCTTGGCTTCCAGCGTTTATTGCGTGAGGTCGCTCAGGAGAATTTGCTGACTGCACTTAAGGGAGTTGATGAGGTTCTTGCCGAGCGGTTCTTTAAAAATATGTCTGAACGTGCAGCCGAGATTCTTCGCGAGGACATGGAGGCCTCAGGGCCAGTAAAACTTGCGGACGTAGAGGCGGCGCAAAAAGAAATTGTCCGAACGGCCAAGAAACTCGCCGATGAGGGCGTACTAATGATCGGAAAGGCGGCTCGAGATTATGTCTGAGCCAGCAGTCGAGCGGTGGCACCCTAGAACCATTACAACTGTCCCGACGAGTCGCACCAGTCTAGAGGCTGTTGCCGAGGACGCGCGGCAGCGAGGCTTTGCCGAGGGCTTGGCTCAGGGCCAGGCGGAAGCGAAAAAGCAGAGTCAGCAAACGGCTGCCGAGTTAAACGCTTTATGGCAGGCAATGACAAAGCCATTAGCAGACAATGATTCCGAGGTGACCGAGCATCTTCTTGGATTAGTTCTCTCTCTGACAAATGCAGTACTTGAAAGAGAGCTCACGACTGACAGTGACTTTATCAAGCGCACACTCGATGAGGCGCTTGCACACCTTGCAGAGAGCACTGCCCAATTGACGGTGGAATTGAATCCTGCCGACAGGAGTCTGGTAGCAACGTTACTTGATGAAAAACGCTTGTCGGCAGAGCTTGTCAGCGACGATACGGTGTTACGTGGCGGGTGCAGGCTTACCAGAGAGCATGCACTGGTGGACGCCAGCATCGAATCGCGAGTTAAGTCGCTTCTGCTACAGATGGTAGAAGCCGGCCCCTCGCCCGGGCATGGCGAAAAAGCAATTTCGCTAGATGCGGATCGCATTCAGGCTATTGCTGACCGATTTAGCGGAAATCAATATGAGTAGCGCTGAAATATTTCAGAAAGCGCAATTCACTAGGGTAAATGCCGCTTTTACTGCGATGTCCGGTGCGCTATCTAAACCCGATCCGCAAGTATTTGGAAAACTTACTCGACTATCTGGCATGCGACTCGAAGTAAGTGGCCTCCGTGCACGAGTAGGTGCTCGGTGCTGGATCGAGACTGGTCACCGAAAAGGCATTGTTGCCGAGGTGGTAGGTTTTGAGGGAAGCCAGTTAATTTTGATGTGCGAGGGTGTGGCGGCAGGGCTAATGCCCGGCGCTAGAGTGACCGTTCTGGGTGATGGTGAATCGATCATTGCTGGAGATCACCTGTTAGGCCGCATTATCGATGGCGCGGGAACGCCACTCGACGGCCTACCCCCAGCGACAGGGCAATTTGTGGCGAGTCGTGGTGACGCTATTAGCCCGATGTCGCGGAAAAGTATCACTGAGCCCCTTGATGTGGGCATTCGGGCTATAAACAGCCTGCTCACTGTAGGCAGGGGGCAGCGCATGGGCCTGTTTGCGGGCTCTGGTGTGGGCAAAAGCACTTTGCTCGGCATGATGACCCGGTTTACTGATGCTGATGTCGTCGTCGTTGGACTGGTAGGCGAGCGAGGAAGAGAGGTTCGCGAGTTTGTTGAAGAGAGCCTGGGTCCAGAGGGTTTAGCCCGATCCGTCGTGGTTGCAACGCCGGCTGATACCTCACCGTTAATGCGTGTCGCGGGATGTTGGCGGGCCACGGCTATTGCTGAGCACTTTCGCGATCAGGGTAAAAATGTGTTGTTACTCATGGATTCGCTCACTCGCTTCGCACAAGCTCAGCGAGAAATCGGACTCGCGGCCGGAGAGCCACCTGTATCCAGAGGATATACACCCTCCGTTTTCGCCGCGTTGCCTAATTTGATCGAGCGTGCCGGTAACGTTGGCGATGGATCGATAACGGCAGTTTATACCGTGCTCGTCGAGGGTGATGATCTGCAGGACCCGATTGCCGATGCTGCACGCGCTATTTTGGATGGACACATCGTGTTGTCACGAACTTTGGCGGAGGCCGGTGTTTATCCTGCAATTGACCTCGAAGCCTCGATTAGCCGCACAATGCTGCAAATTACTCAATCAGAGCAGCAGGAGGCGGCGAGACTCATCAAAGAGTTATTCGCCACCCACCGCGCAAACCAGGATTTGATCTCCGTAGGCGCGTACCGCATGGGAGCTGACGCAAAGATTGATAGGGCCATTAACAGCTATACCGATATCATCGATTTTATTCGCCAACCGCTTACAGACCGGGTTGGCCTTGATGAGGGGCTTACGGCTCTTTCAACATTGGCTAACGACGCTTTGGTGACTCAAACCATAGAGCCCGTGGGTCAGGCGTTATCTTCCCCACCTGCACCGCACCCCCAACCTAGGTAGCTGAGCTATGTCACGTGATCAACTCGAGCTTGTCCAGGGGTTAGCAGAGCGCCAGGAAAAAGAGGCAGGTGAGCGATTGTCCAAAGCGCAAATGCAGGTTGATTCGGCACAACGTCAGCTTGCACAAGTGAATGACTATCGTAGGGATTATTATCGATTAGCAACGGGTGCAAAAGGCGACCTCCTAGACACTAACCAACTTCAAACAGCGCGTCACTTTTTGTCGCAACTGGACTCAATTGTAGATCGACAGCAGACGACGTTAGCGCAATCAGAACTTTTCCTGGAGCAGCAGCGAATTTCATGGATTGAGACTCGGCGTCGTCTAAATGCCATCAAAAACCTACGTAAATCGAGAAGTGAAGCCCGTAAACGACTCGATGAAAAACTCGAGCAGAGGCGCCTTGATGAGCTCTATGCTAACCAACAATTTTTTTCAAAGGCCCTTTAAAAGCCGCTTTGGAGATAGGCAATGAACCCAATAAGCGACCTATTAGCAACAGACATATCGCTCACTACAACTGGCGTCAGTCGAGGGCCCAAAATTGAAACTGGTTCTGATGAATTTGGCAGGACCTTTACTGGACTCTCAGTCCCGGAGAGCCTTATCGAAGGCGCTCGAGCAGATAGACCTTTACCCTCTGAGAGAGTCGAAGGAACCAAATCTGAGAATGAAGGGTTTGAGGAACGAGAAGCGGCTGTTGAAGGCGGCAACCAGCAAGACTCAGTTCAGCGAGCGAGCTCGGAGAAAGCAGCATCGAGTAGCGATGAGCCTAACAGCGAGATTTCCTTAACTAAGAAAGAAAAATTTACGCTTTCAATGGTGTCAGCAGGAAACAAAATGCTAGCAACAAGTGCTGTGCAAAATCTCGATACCCAGGCGACCAAAATGTTAGGTAGTGATCTATTGGCAACGATTAGCGCCGACGCTGTGAACCACAAGCCTAACGTGCCGGCTGATGCAGATTTGACAGTGCTGGCAAATATCGAGCGTACGTTAGCGCCAATCGTAAGGAGCCCTGAATCAAGCGCTTTTCGCGGTTCGTCAGTGGGAAGTTTGACGTTAGCGGCTAAAGAGCCACAAGTGTTTGCATCCAACATGGCGACCCACCTCCGCGTCATCAAAAGCCAAGGCGGTGGCGAGGCCAAATTTAATCTTCACCCTGCAGAGCTTGGGCGTATGAGTGTCTCGCTGGTTACCGAGGGCAGTGAGACAAAAATTTCATTTGCTGTGGAAACCTCGCAAGCAAGGCAGGCTATTGAATCTAGCTTACCGAAACTCAGAGATATGCTTGAGCAATCTGGCTTAACGTTATCGGAAAGTGACGTATCGGAGCGTGGCTCTGAATCACCTGAGGATGACCTAGACCCGCATGCCAAAAACCAGATAGATGCGTCAGATACCGATGGAGCGACCGATTCGGCCTTGTCCATAACTGTCCGTCTAGACCCTAATCACTTGCTTGATGTTTTCGCCTGACGGGCACGCCTTTCTCGATTATTAGTCGGGTGCTGTAGATTTTATTGATTGATCCTCTTTCGTTACCCTGAGCTGAGGGTGGCGGTGTCAAGCTTTTGACTGTCAGCCAAAAATATTTTCTAACTACATGATTTTATTGCATTTGTTTGCTTTGGTCTGATGGTTGCAAAGCCATTACCGCCGGTGCGACAAAGTGCGTTACCGAACGAGGATATGTGTTGTGAACGATGAAGTAGCAGTAGAAAACAGAAAGTCGAGCGGCTCAGTGGCCAAACTGGCAGTGATCGCTGTTGTGTGTCTGCTTGTGGGCTACGGCGCTGGTGCGTTTACAGGACAGCCAATGGTTGCTGCCCTCGGGTTGGGTTCTGAGGAAGAGCCGCAGGCTCAGAACGTGGTCGAAGAGGGTGAGCCTGAAAATACCGAGCCGCCGCTTTTTGAGCCCATGGAAGGTGTTTTTGGCCCAGATAAGAAGCGCTTTTATGCCGAAGTCGGAGAGCTCTTGATTGCAATGCAACATCGTGGAGCGACAAGGCATCTTCAACTCACTGTTCAACTCGTTGGTCACGAAGAAAAGTACATGAAGTCGGTTGAAAACGATGTTCCCGCGATCAGGAACGGACTGTTGATTTTCTTTAACCAACAGGAATTTGAGGTGGTTAACACTTACGAGGGTCGCGAATCGCTGCGTCGAAAAACGCTGCAACGCGTTAACGAAATTATTGGCGCAACGAGCGAGAAGCGTGTCGCTGACGTCTATTTTACGGCGTACATAACGCAATAGGTAATGCAGTGGTCGAAGAATCCGACAACGAATCAGTACTGACCGATGAGGAAATCGAAGCACTTGTCGAGCACGCCCAGGAGGGCGGATTTGATGATGGCGAATTTCGCACTCATGATTTCAGCGCTGGTGAGTCGCTTACACTGTCAAAGTGGAGCGAGCTCGAAGCGCTTCATCGCAATCATGCAGAAGCCCTAGCAAAAGCGCTCTCTACAGTATTTGACTTTGAAGTTGCTATTGAGCCACTGCCCTCTTCCTACCGGCTTGCCAAGGACCTACGCATTGGTTTTCCACATTGCATGTGCCTTGTCAGCACACACATTGGACCATTCGAGGAAGAGAGCCATCTGGTAATACCGGGCGAGACGCTCTCGTTTTTAGTCAATCATTATTTTGGCGGCGCTTCTGTTACGCCGCCCAAGATCACCACCAAGGTCACGCCCTCCGAGCAGCGCATTGGCGAGCGGGTTGCCCGTGAATACCTGCGAACCATGGCCGAGGTCTGGGTGGATAGGCTTCCACTTCATATGAATGATTTATACGTGGACGTTACACCGGATCGTTTTGCCCTGATCCCGGCGGAAACCGGGTTCGCTGTTATGGATTCTGAATTGAGTATTGGTGATGAACATCAAGGTTGCATTCAGCTGCTGGTTCCATTCGACAGCTTGGAGGCACGAAGCGACGCTTTCCTGCCCGTCAAGAAAACAGTTCAGCAAGAGCCTGAGGCCTCGACATGGGAACCACAACTCCGGTCAACGATTAAGGATGTCAGTGTCGAGGTTCGAGGTTCAATCGACGCGATCGAAACCACGATTAAAAGCCTGCTCGCAATGAAGGTCGGCACGACGATCCCTATTGAAGAGCCCGATGCTATGGCACTGGTGCTTAATGGTCGCACCGTGGCACACGGTCGTTATGGTGCACATGAAGGATTGAAAGCAATGCAATTTACCCATTTTAAGGAGCGTGATTCATGAGTGAAGATGATGCAGCAACTGTAGTACCCGAGGAGCTTGTTGATGCACCCTCCGGCGGCGCCGGTGACATAGATCTAGAGATGTTGATGGGCGTGCCGGTCACGATGACGGTTGAGGTGGGACGAAAAAGTCTCACGATAAAGGAGCTACTGTCGCTGACCCCAGGCGTAGTCGTGTCCTTTGATCGCAGCGTCACCGAGCCAATGGACATTATGATCAACGGAACCCTAGTCGCTCGTGGAGAAGTGGTCTCTGCAGACGGCAAGTTTGGATTGCGCCTGGTCGATGTCGTCAGTCCAAAAGAGCGCTTAGAGCAATTAGGCTGATGAACCGGTTCTGGTCGCTAATGCTTCTACCCTCGGCGTTACCTGCTCTTGCTCAAGAAGCAGCCCCCGCTGTATCTCCGAGCAGTTTGTTTACGGGCGATTATTTATTGCAGGTAGTTGGGTCTTTTGTTGTTGTCATCCTCTTACTGATTGCAGTTCTCGTAATACTTAAGCGCTTTAATGGTGTAAGTGCCTCTCTCGGCGGTGATATGCGTGTTGTATCGAGTGTGAGCGTAGGTCAGCGAGAGCGCGCCGTTTTAGTTCAGGTGGGTGAACAGCAAATGCTGCTTGGTGTCGGCCCTGGTAACGTTCGGACGCTTCATGTCTTCGATGAACCAGCAGTGTCTTCGACGGCGGCCGCCTCCCCGAGCTTTTCGGAAGTATGGAAGCTCGCTACCGGAAAACCTGGAGCGAGCAAGTGAACGTCTTGAAGCTTCTAGTTCCGGCGATGATAGTTCTGCTGCTCCCTAATCTCGCAGCGGCTCAAACTATTCCCCTGGTGACCTCATCGCCTATGGCAAACGGCGATACGGAGTATGCATTAGGGATCCAAATCCTGATGGTCATGACGGTTCTGACACTGCTTCCGGCGATGCTTATCACGATGACCGCGTTTACGCGGATATTAATTGTACTGGCAATTCTTCGTCAGGCATTAGGTACGGCACAAACCCCCTCCAATCAGATTATTTTAGGGCTGTCTCTATTCCTGACACTGTTCATCATGTCGCCCGTCATTGATCTGGTTTGGATGGAGGCACTTAATCCCTACCTCGAGGGACAAATCGCATTTGAAGATGCGTTAGATGTTGCGCAGGTGCCCCTGCGTGAGTTTATGTTTACGCAAACCCGCGAGTCTGATCTTGCGATGTTTGCTGAACTGGGTGGCTACGGTGCCTTCGCCTCGCAAGACGATGTACCGCTCTTCGTCCTGTTACCTTCTTTTCTCACTAGCGAGCTTAAGACCGCGTTTCAGATCGGGTTTTTGTTATTTGTTCCCTTTCTGGTGATCGACTTAGTGGTTGCTGCAGTGTTGATGTCGATGGGCATGATGATGTTGTCGCCCATCATTATCTCGCTTCCCTTCAAGCTTATGTTGTTTGTTTTGATCGATGGCTGGTCACTGATCTCAGCGACTCTTGTCAGCAGTTTTGCGTTGTAGGTATTTGCTGATGGGTCCTGAAACTGTATTAGACATTGGTCGCGAAGCACTTTGGCTGGCAGTGTTACTTGCGGGACCTATGCTGGGTGCTGCGCTCGCCGTGGGTTTGTTTATCGGGGTTATTCAGGCCGCGACCCAGATACAGGAAATGACGCTGAGTTTCATACCTAAACTGCTGGCGCTGGTCGTTGTACTTTTCATTATTGGTCCATGGATGCTGAGAATTATTGTTACGTTTACTCAGCGCTTATTCATGGATATACCAGGGCTCGTGGGCTGAGCCATGCCAGTGACGTTTGATTCGGTGTTATCTGCGATGGCGCTTTTTGCAGCCCCTTTTTTGAGACTGTCCGCAATGATGGCGGTCGCACCCGTTTTCAGTGCTCAGGGGTTTAACGTGCGAACACGTGCCCTGTTTGCAGTAACAATAGCGGCTCTCGTGGCACCTTCACTTCCTCCCTCTCCCGTTGAGTCACTTCTTTCGGGTGAAGGTTTGCTGATGGCGGTGCGCGAGATTGGCGTCGGGCTAATACTTGGGTTTGTCATCCAACTGGCATTCGGCGCAGCGGTCTTCGCAGGGCAAGCTATTTCTATGACAATGGGCCTCGGCTTCGCTATGGCCGTTGATCCACAGAACGGTGTGCAGGTTCCCGTTCTCTCACAGCTTTACATTATTTTGGCGACCCTCCTATTTTTAGCGCTCGATGGTCATTTATTGCTCATTGCCGCAGTTGTGGAGTCTTACCAGCTGATGCCTGTGGGGATCACCGGTATTCCAGCAACGAGCCTGTCGGCGGTTGTAGCATTAGGTACTATGGTCTTTGCGGGCGGTATTCTGCTTGCGCTGCCAGCGCTAACAGCCTTGCTTCTTATCAATATCGCGTTCGGCATCGTTACCCGTACCGCGCCCCAGCTCAATATTTTTGCAGTTGGATTTCCGGTCACCATCCTCGCAGGACTGCTCATCATGTTTATTGTCATGCCCGGCTTTATCGCGGCGTTGACCGAGCTTATTGGCTCGTCGGTCGAGCGCGGCATGGGTGCGTTGGGATAAGGAGCGGACGTGGCAGAGGAGCAGCAGGGACAAGAACGCACCGAACAGCCGACGGCCAAGCGTCTCAGCGAGGCGCGTAAAAAAGGTCAGGTCGCTCGCTCGCGAGAACTTAACACCTTGCTCGTTATGTTAGCGAGCGCCATCGCATTGTGGTTTCTCGGTGACTCTACCGCATCGGGTATCACTGAGATTATGACTTCCGCCTTGAGCTTGAAAGGTGATGTGCTCACGGCGCCTGAACTAATTCCAGCGCATTTGGGTGGTGTGATGCTCTCTGCCCTTGTGCTCATTACGCCGTTTTTGTTGATCACAGTGGTCGCTGCTTTAGCAGGTCCTGCCGCAATGGGTGGACTGCTTTTTAGTGCCGAATCTGTTTCTTTTAAATTAGAAAAATTAGATCCCGTAAAGGGGCTGGGTCGCGTGTTTTCAACCAAAGGATTGATTGAGTTGGTGAAGGCGCTGTTGAAGTTTTTCTTGGTGCTCGGCGTTGCGGTCTTGGTCTATAAGTTGATGGAGCGCGAGGTCATGGCGCTTATCCGACTGGATGTTATGGACGGTATTGCTCGTGCAGGTGGCATGATCTTACTCGCCTTGGTTCTCCTCTCTGCAACATTGGTGCTAATTGCTGCAATCGACGTTCCCTATCAGTTGTGGAGCCACAACAAGCAGATGAAGATGACCAAACAGGAGGTCAAGGACGAGAGCAAGGAAACTGATGGTCGTCCTGAGGTCAAGGCTCGTGTGCGCCAGTTACAACGCGAGGCTTCGCAGCGGAGGATGTTGCAGGACGTTCCGGATGCCGATGTTGTTATTACCAACCCTACGCACTACTCGGTTGCACTCAAGTATGACACCGATGGATCGGGTGCTCCGCGGGTAGTAGCTAAGGGGCAGGACCTCATTGCACTTCAGATTAGGTCAATTGCTATCGAAAATGCAGTGATCATCTATGAAGAGCCACCCCTGGCGCGCGCGCTCTACGGCACGACCGAAATTGGCGACGAAATACCCGGTCCATTATTCCTCGCAGTAGCGCGTGTGCTGGCCTACGTCTTCCACCTCAGGAAGGCCTCGCCCACCGATTATATTCCTCGTCCCGAAGGTGTTGAGCTTCCGAGCGAGTACGCCGAATATCATTAGGAGTTAACGCAACATGGCAACCGATACGCTAGTTCTTAACCAGCCAGTAGACCGGAGTAACTTCTTGACGGGTCTCGGCCCGCCCGCCGTTATGCTCATGATGCTGGCGATGATTGTCTTACCACTGCCTGCCATGGCACTCGACCTTTTATTCACCGTCAGTATTGCTCTCTCCATTATGGTGCTTATGGCATCTGTATATGCAACACGCCCCTTGGATTTTGGGGTATTTCCGACAGTGCTCTTGCTCGCGACTCTGATGCGCCTTGCGCTTAACGTAGCCTCCACCCGAGTGGTGCTGCTCAATGGCCACACTGGTACCGACTCAGCGGGGCGTGTAATCGAAGCTTTTGGCGAGTTTGTGGTGGGTGGCAGCTACGCGGTCGGCCTTGTGCTCTTCACGATTCTGGTTGTGATCAATTTTGTTGTCGTTACTAAGGGTGCGACGCGCGTGTCAGAGGTCACAGCCCGATTTACGCTAGACGCGATGCCCGGAAAACAAATGGCGATAGACGCCGATCTTAATGCGGGCCTGATAACGCAAGATGAGGCGCTTGAGCGCAGAGAGCGCGTGACCCGCGAATCTGACTTTTACGGTGCCATGGACGGTGCCTCGAAGTTTGTCCGTGGCGATGCAGTGGCCGGAATTTTGATACTTTTTATCAATATTCTTGGCGGCTTTGCGATAGGTACACTTCAGCACGATCTAGATGCCTCAACAGCGGCCCAGAACTACGTACTGCTGACTATTGGTGACGGATTAGTTGCTCAGATACCGTCAATGCTGCTCTCCACGGCAACTGCGATCATTGTGACGCGTATTTCGGGAGAGCAGGACATGAGTGCCGAGGTCTCGAAGCAGCTCACGGACAACCCGCGGGTCCTCTATGTTGCAGCTGGCATTATCGGGATCATGGGTGTGGTTCCCGGAATGCCAAACCTAGTATTTCTATCGATCGCTACGCTATTGGGTGTTGCAGGTTATCTGCGATCTCAACAGAGTGCTGTACCCGACGTATTAGAGGCGACGTCCGAGGTGGAGGCGAAGCCCACATCAAATGAGCTTAGTTGGGACGATGTATCCAGCCTTGATCAGATTGGTTTGGAGGTTGGCTATCGCCTAATTCCGCTTGTCGACGCGAAACAAGGAGGAGACCTCCTGAGTCGTATCAAAGGCGTTAGGAAAAAGCTTTCCCAGGAGCTTGGATTCCTCGTGGACTCCGTGCACATCCGGGACAATCTTGACCTCGGTCCAAGCAAATACCGAATCAGCATTCACGGTGTAAACATGGGCGAAGGCGAGGTCATCCCTGATCGTGAGTTGGCGATCAACCCGGGGCAAGTGTTCGGTCATGTCGAAGGTATTGCCACTAAAGATCCCACATTTGGCCTCGATGCATTGTGGATTGCGCCGTCTCAGCGAGATTCAGCACAAACCGCCGGGTACACGGTAGTCGATAGCTCGACCGTTATCGCAACGCATTTGAGCCAACTTTTGAAAAACAATGCAGCCAAGCTTGTGGGACAAGATGACGTTCAACAATTGCTCGAGCGACTTAAGCAAACTGCACCCAAGTTGGTAGAGAACTTAGTACCAGGAACGATGTCCTTGGCGGATGTCACGCGGGTTGTTCACAATTTACTGGATGAGGGTGTCCCTATTCGAGATATGCGTACGATCGCAGAAACCTTGTCCATTCACCGTGGATCTGAAAACAACCCCGATGAGCTGACAGCCCAGGTCCGTGTGGCGCTCGGCCCCTCGATTTTCCAATCAGTGATTGGTACGGCCTCGGAACTGCCGGTAATGGTGCTCGATCCACAACTTGAGCAGATGATGAGTAGCGCGGTTCAAAACAATCAGGGCGTCATTGAGCCCAACTTGTTGGACACCATGGTCAAAGGTATCGGTGAGGCTGCGGGCAAGATGGAGGCGGAAGGTGCAAGTCCCGTGCTCCTGGTCTCAGGAATTGTCCGAGGATTTCTATCGAAATTACTGCGAGGGCGAATGAGTAATTTTTATATTTTGGCCTATGAAGAAATTCCGGGAGATAAAAACATTCGCGTGGTCACGACCGTAGGTGGCCAAAACTGAAAGTTGGCCTGCTAATTGCTGTGCCAAGTATGGAGGCATTTTTTCCCTACTAATCGGGGCAAAAACACGAATTTAGCGGTATTGACGTCAAACATTTGGCGTTTCAGGAGAAAGGTATGAATGTACAACGTTTTACGGGACGCACTAATAAGCTTGCTTTAGAGCAGGTTCGTGCGGCTATGGGGTCTGACGCGTTAATTCTTTCAAACAAGCGCACCTCCAAGGGAGTCGAGATCTGTGCGATGCTCGAAACAGGGTCAGTTGTCACTGCCTTGGAAGAGGCTCGACCTTCCAGTAGTGAGTTAGCGGGTGGTACTAATGAGATCGCACTCGCACATCTAAAGCGTGAACTCACTGACCTTCGTGAAACCTTGCATGCAGCCCTAGGTCAGCGGCAGTGGCAGGATAGCGCTGATAAACGCCCAGTGATTGCAACCATTGAGCAGCGGTTATCGACACTTGGCCTGCCTCGCCCACTCATCGGTGAGTTGGTGGAAGATGTTGGCACGGAGGCGAAGCTTGACGAGGGCTGGCGCCAGGCAGTTTCAATGCTTGCGTCGCGCTTAGAGGTTCTGACGGATGCAGAGCATCTGGGATTGAGAATAAAGGCCGTCATTGGGGGGAGCGGTGCTGATCGATCAAATGCGATAGAGCAACTTGTAGCTGGAGCGCTTAGGGAGTTTGCTCCGGGAGAAGTCGCGGTAATAAGCATGTTGAGTGACCCCTCGGCGTCCTTGGGTCGTTATTGTCATGAGCGTCAGGTGGTGAGTTACATGGCGCCTGATGCGAACTCGCTAAAGAAAGCGTTGATAGCAGTGAAAACATGTCGCCAGGTATTCATAGAAACACCTGATTTAATGCCCTCAAAAGGGTCGCAAGATCCAGCGCTGTCGCTGCTGATTCAACAGCGCGTGAGCGTTGCTGCATTGTTGGTTTTGCCGTGCAACGCGCAAACTGAGTATTTAGCTCGACTCGCTGAGCACGCGGAGCAACTGCCAGTAGCGGGCGCTCTAATCACGGGGCTCGAGGAGGCGACGTCACTGGGATCCATTCTGGGGGTTTTGGTTGGGCATGAGCTGCCGGTTGCTGGTATCTCTGATGTCAGTAACGCCGAAATCGCCCGTATCACCGCAGAGGGGTTGATCAACGAGTCAAAGCGCCTAGCCCGTCGCAATTTAGACCGAAAAAATCAACAACTAAAGGTCGCGGTATAACTATGCTGCAACATATGAGCTACGATTTGCCCAACAGCGTCGTGCCTTTTCAGCGGTTCGGTACGATGCATTCATCGGTAAGTAAGGCAATCAGGAATAGCGCAATGCAAGTAATCGCAGTTACGGGTGGTAAAGGCGGCGTTGGTAAAACGAATATTGCAGTCAACCTCGCGGTTTCAATGTCGATGGAGGGGCTAGACGTCATGCTTTTTGACGCTGACCTGGGGCTCGCCAACGTTGACATTGTGCTCGGCATGCAAATTAAAAATACTCTGGCGGATGTAGTATCGGGTGAAAAAACACTGGCGGACGTTGTCGTTGATGGGCCAGAGGGGCTTCGCATAATTCCTGCGGCATCCGGTGTTGCACAGATGGTTGAGATGCAGAGTGCCGATCAAGAGACGTTAATTCGTCAACTCTCCGATCAACTTATGCCCCCCGATGTACTCATTGTTGACACGGGTGCGGGCATCGATCCGACTGTGCAGACATTTGTCGCTGCTTGCCAGACTGCCGTGTTAGTGGTTTGCGATGAGCCTGCTTCTTTGACCGATGCGTACGCTCTAATGAAGGTATTGCGTGCCAAGAAAGATGTTCGTCGGTTCGAAATTCTAGCCAATCAGGTTGATACGCCGGTTCAAGGAAAACAACTGTTTGAGCGTGTTGCAAATGTATGTGATCGCTATCTTGATGTTGAACTGGGCTATCTTGGAAGTATTCCGACTGATATGTATCTCCGGCGAGCCGTGCAGGAACGAAAGGCGCTTGTGAGTGCTTATCCTCGGTCGCCCGCGGCCAATGCTATTCGAGATGCGGGGCGTCGGCTGAATCGTCAAGCGCCGCGCAGTCAAAGCTCGGGGGTCGGCTTCTTCGTCGAGCAATTACTGAGTCAACAAAATTATGCGGTTCGGCACTGAGGCCATGCTCTCTGAATATGAGGTGCATTCACGTCAGCCGACGGATCACCTTTTTGACCAACACTTGCCATTGGTGAAGCGGATCGCAAGCCAACTCGCGGTTAAGCTTCCGTCACACATTGAAATCGATGATCTTATTCAGGTTGGTTTGATTGGGCTTTTAAAAGCCGTTGATGATTATCAGAGTGATTCAGGAGCCACTTTTTCCACTTACGCCACCATTCGTATCCGAGGCGCCATGCTCGACGAGCTTCGTGGACGGGACTGGCTTCCGCGAAGTGTGCAGCGTGATTTAGGGCGTGTGGCTGCAGCAATTGAGCGTTGTGAACAGCGATTGGGTCGTCCGGCTGGAGAGAAAGAAATTGCTGACGAGCTCGATATGCCCGTCGAGGAATACAGGACGTTAGCTGGAGAGTTAGCTTGTGCTCGCATAACGCAGCTTGATGAGGCCGAGTTACCCGCGGGGGCTGATGAGCCAGATGATCAGTTTTTTGAAGCAACAAAACGAGAAGCACTGGTTGCTGCAATCGAAAATCTCCCCGAGAAAGAGGGCCTGATGTTGTCGCTCTACTACAGCGAGGGCCTGAATCTCAAGGAGATTGGACTGGTAATCGGGGTTAGTGAGTCACGCGTTTCGCAGATTCATGGTCAGGCAATAGCGAGACTAAAAGCAAATTTGAGTGACTGGCGTTAGTCGTCAGCTGACTGACTTCCTAGGGTTGCATTGGCACGGCGCTGCAATTGCTCGAATTGGCGTTGGTTGACGTGAGCTACAATGGCGTCCACCTGTTTCTCCTGACCTTCCAAAAAGCGTCCTCTTAACCAATAGCCGGGGTTCTCTGCGTCCGCGGAAACTCGAGACTCAATAATGATCATGCGCACCGCTATTTCGACTTCAATACTCTCGAGGTTCAAAATGACCTCGACTGCTGAACCCTCGTCTGCATTTGTCGTCGAAAAATAACCCATGCCGGAGCCACTCAAGCTCACATCAACATAGGCCTTATCGCAAAAACCACCCAGATTTCCAGAACGCCCACTCCCCTCATCATTGGTCGCCGTTAGTAATTCTATTTTGCGATTGAGCAGGGATAACACTCTTGTTATTTCGGGATGTTCATCGTTGAGTTCGAGCAGCTGATTTTCTATATCACGGTTAACTGACAGAAGTGCTGACTCCGATTCGCTAGTAGGCTCGATGTCGGCATGACGCCATGCCATTAGCAGGCGATCTTGGATCCTGTAAAAGTCGCGCTGGTTATCGCTCATCTATTTACTCCTCGGCATCCGCTCGCGGCGGAAACCCAAACTAAGTCATGGTGATTGCAGAGCGTCTTCAATCACCATTTTGCTGTCATCATCCAATGGCTGTTTCACCACAATCTCTACACGACGATTGCGCGCGCGACCATCAGAAGAGCTATTAATAGCCTGCGGTCGCGTATCGGCAAATCCTGATGCGGTCACTCGAGAGGGCGTTAGTGGCGCAATGTCGAGCATCCTCCTCACAACGGCCACTGCGCGGGCCGCTGAAAGGTCCCAGTTTGACGGATAGGCAAACGTGTTTATCGGAACATTATCAGTATGCCCTTCAACCGCTATTTTACCCTCTATTTGTGTCAGTGCGCCGGCAATTTTATCGATAACTCCGACAAATGAGGTATTAAGGAGGGCGGAACCGGAGTCAAAGGAGCCTTTTTCACGAATTCGAATCAGAATGGTGCGCGCGGTTGTCTCTACATCAATTTGGCCTTGCTCAATTTCGGTTCTTAGCAATCGACGAAGCATCTCTGCATCGAGTTCAGTTTCCTGAATGAGTTGCATCATCTCATCGTAGGTAATGACTTCGTCGCGTATATCCTTCTCTTCGGTGTCTGGCGCGTCAGGGTTGCCTATACGAAGTGAGTTGCGTGTCTGATCCTTTGTGACCTGCTGCACTGTTTCAATAAGGGTTTCGTCGGGAATACCCGGTCGAAACTCTGTTGAGACAACGCTCGTGCCTTTTGGAATTGACTCAAGCTCTATCTCGCGCTGAACGCCAAAGGCTTGAGACATCGAATCTGCGAGTTGCTTGTAACGAATGATATCGACTTCGGCCATTGACAAGATAAGCACGAAAAAACACAGCAGAAGTGACATGAGGTCAGAGAAGGTAACCATCCAACCGTCGGATTTTTCCGATTCTTCTTCCTCTTCGAGAAATAGATCGTCGTCGTTCATTTGGCCTTTGCCTTTGCAGCAGTGACCCGTTGTGTTGGGTCAAGGTAAGCGCTCAGCACTGAGGCAATGACCCTAGGATTTTGCCCAGCCTGAATTGCCATTACTCCGTCTATACAGATCGTCAACCTCAATTTCTCCGACGACGATCGGTACTTTAGTTTGTCCGCCACAGGTAGAAAAACCACATTGGCCAGAACTGAACCCCACAGGGTAGTGAGCAACGCAAGCGCCATAGCGGGTCCAATTGCCTTGGGGTCATCCATTTTCGCCATCATGGCCACAAGGCCAACAACTGTACCGATCATGCCAAAGGCTGGTGATGCTTCTCCCATCGATCGCCAAACTTTCTCGGATGATGAATTTCGCTCGATAATTCCTCGCATGTTTTTGGACATGCTCTGTTTCACTACCTCAGGATTACTTCCATCGATAAGCATTTGAATGCCCTCCTCGAGAAAGTCCTCAGAGATTTTTACCTTCTCGAGTGCAAGAAGGCCTTCCTTTCGACTGACTGTCGCAAGTTGGACGATCTCGTCAATCAGGGCCTGTGGATCATCGTTGGTACTCGCGAATGTCTTAGCAACGACTTTTAGTGAGCTAAAAAAGTGACCCAGTGAAAACCGGATCATCACCCCCAGCATCGTACCCGTAACAACAAACATGGGTGAGAATAGGTCGTCGGTAAACATCGCAAGTTGGTCTTGCAAGATCACCGCATAAGCGATTACCGCAAACGCCCCGATCATTCCTATGAGTGTTGCTAAATCCACCTAAACCTCCAAAGCACTATCTACTGCCTTTAGTTAGCGGCACCATCTGCCGCTAATATAGGGTAAGAACCCTATGCCTTCTCGAAAAATATTATGGAAGAGCTCCAACTAACACTAACACCATCGCGGGTCGATCAGCGAAATTTTGGTCTGATGTTGAGTAACTGGCGTGTGGGCCAAGTATTGAACGCGCTGGTGGTAGACAGA
This sequence comes from Luminiphilus sp., assembly GCA_965662305.1. Taxonomy (GTDB): domain Bacteria; phylum Pseudomonadota; class Gammaproteobacteria; order Pseudomonadales; family Halieaceae; genus Luminiphilus. Next base: position 5,813 of record CBFIHK010000027.1, on the reverse strand, counting down.
ATGCCGAGCGGTAACGTCTTGTTAAGCGTCGGTGGAAGGCAGTTTGTTACCTCGCTTGATTTGCCGGTTCAGGCAGGAAGCCGATTGCAGTTGGAGGTTCAGCAACTACAGCCCCAAGTCACTCTTAAAATATTGGGTAAAGGTTCAGACATTGGTTCCACACAGCTGGCTCAATCTAACAGCCAAAGCCTGTTGTTCAGCACCGGCGCCTCAAGCACTGAAGTTAAGCCAGCGTCGGTTGCTTCACTGTTGGCTACTTTGTTTGCACAACCTGGTTTTAAAGCTCTCGCGGCTCAGGTACCGGTGCTCAACAATCTTATTGCTGCGCTTGCGCCTCAAAGCCTTCAAGCAAATGCGCTCTCCTCGAGTGCACTTGCCGCTTTGATCGGCCGGTCCGGGCTATTTAACGAGGCAAACCTTGCCGGAGATCGCGGAGACCGGGCACGCAATTCATCTAAGACCGTCTTAGCACAACTGCAGAAGGCAATAAGTGAATTACCCACCACAAACTTAAATAGTGACACGCGGTCAGCACTATCCGCTTTATCGGACCTGACGAATGCGGCGCTTGCCAACTTGACGCAGCAGCAGTTGGCTTCAATTCCCCAGGACAGCGGTGCGCAACGTTGGTGTTTTGGCATTCCGCTGGCTTATCGAGGAGACTTTTTAGACCTTAACTTGATTGTGGAGCGAGACAAAAGCGGCACTGACTCATCCTCAGAAGAGCAAACGTGGCGCGTGGATTTATTACTAACACTTCCTGAAATTGGCCCACTGCGCGTCTTAATGACCATGAAGGGTCGTGAAGTGAGTGCTATCTTTAACAGCGACTGCGCGCGGGTTCGTGCGCTCGCGGATTCTTCTTTTGGTCTTCTCAAGGACCGGATGATTTTCAGTGACTTTAGAGTGAAATCACTGACAACTTGCGCTATGGCGGATTCTGAGGATGGCTCTTCGGCACCGTCGTCGCCACATAAGGGTGTCGAGGTCCGTGTATGATGAACGATGAATTTCAGCGCGCGGTTGCGCTGCACTACGACCAAAAAGGAGCGCCGACGGTACTTGCCACCGGCGAGGGTGAGATCGCGCGCTTAATCAAAGAACGCGCCGAGGCTGCGGGCGTCCCCCTAGTCGAAGACCCTAAATTGAGTTATTTGTTATCCAAGATCCCACTGGGTGATGAAATTCCGCCTGAGCTTTACAGAGCAGTTGCCGAGGTGCTGGTTTTTGTTCTCCGTCTGGAAAAGGCTTTTGAAACCAACGCCTAAATGTTAATAAACTGGGATTTAGCTCACAGTTTTGACCCATATGGGCGCGATTCTGTGGATAAGCGTGTGGCATGTCCAGCTTCCTGTGGGTAACCTGCGGATGCAAGGATGCACTTCTGAAATTTCCGAAACCAGAGAGAGGATGGGGCTGGGTCGGTTAAAGAGGAGGTGCGTCATGCGTGCTCCCGCTACTGCCTCTGCGCAGCCATTAGTGTCCCGCTCTTTGAGAGCGGTTCCTTATTATGTTTTTTCGCAAGTTGCTCCTGAGGGTCGCTATCGCTCATCAAGGATTCGAAGGCGCTTAAGGTCTGCAGCGAATGACATTTGCCTGATGGCTGACTTTCGCGACTTCACTTAAATAAGCGGATTCGCAACTCTTTCGAGAGTTGTTTGAATAGCTTGGCTCGCTCCGGTCTTAACAGACGCTTTTATTCCAACCGGGTTCGCTTTTTGGTGCGCATCTTAATGATGTGTCTACCTGGTCATTACTTCTACGCATGAAGCCCCTTTCGCCGACATATCTCTAAAAGCGAGGGTTTCAGGGGCAGAATTTCTCTGTCTCTGTGGTTTGCGGAGCTCTATCGCGTACTCGACAGGGGTTTATGGTTTATTCAAGGCAAATGAAGAGCGTTGCGACTCCGTGTCAGCACCACCCTCAATGAGCCAAACATATTTTTATTTCTTGGACTGCGCTTGGATACCTGAGTCAATCATTCCAACAAGGTGATTATTGAAATCGCACTGCATTTGCTTAAGCACAGTATCACCAAAAATACCCGATAACGTTGATGGTGAAATGAGAAAGTAGTTGACGGCCCCCAACCACTGATAGGCGATGATCAACGCTTGCTCGTCGCTCAGCTCCGCCATCCCCTCAATAGCCTTAACCATCTGGATAATGCGTGTGAGGAAGTCTTTGAGATACCAGTTTTCTGCGCTGTTGGCGCGCCCGTTGTTATCTAGAAGCTCTCGCATGAGCAGGCGCGTCCGTTGCACGTTTTCAGGCGAGGGCGTTGCCAGTGCGAGGTAGAACGTCTTTAGTCGTTCCAAGGGGTCACGCGAAGCTTGCTCGGCTTCAAGCTGCCGCTCGAGGAAGTCGTCAGAAATTCTTTGTAAAACCGCCCCGTAGAGTTTTTCTTTGGTGGGGTAGTGGTGAAGCAATGCTTGTTTCGAAAACGCCATCTCCTTCGCAATTGCAGCAATGCTAATGCCGTAGAAGCCCCGTTCTGCGAACAGTGCTTCGGACGTATTTAACAAACGGTGCTTAGTATCTGACTGCATAAAACCCTCTTTGCAGTTACCTTACCACATGGTAAGGTGGCACCTTACCGATTGGTAAGTAGACCGCGTTGTGCTCTGGTTTTGCGCTCTCTAAGAGTTGCTTCAATGCCTTGCCGGCGTCAGTAAGACCGCTAGTGATTTGTAAAACGCGAGTAGCGTGAGAATTTAATGAGCGTCTCAAGGTTATGGCAGCGCCATACCGGCTAGAGCGCGAGAGGACGTTGAGTGATGGAACGTGAAACAGAGATTGGTCTAATCGAAGAGTTACTTGGACTTCGCGAGGCTAAGAGCCACTACCTCGACGATGAGATCGAGTTTAATTCGGTCGACCAGTATCAGTCCGAGGCGATTTTTCAGTGCGAGCGCGATCAGATGTTTGCACGTTTGCCTGCTGTCGCCGCGCATGTCAGTGAACTCCCCAACGCAGGCGATTTCATTAAGCGGGAGATCGCCGGGCGATCAATCTTGGTGACGCGAGATGCTCAGGGTGAGGTGCATGCATTCCTCAATATCTGCCGACACCGAGGGACACAGTTGGTAGACGCTGAGTCGGGTTGTAAGCATCGATTCACTTGCCCCTACCACGCCTGGTCCTACGCTAATACGGGTGAGCTCGTCTCCGTGCCTCATATGGATACGGGCTTCCCCGATCTTGATAAGACTCAGTACTCCCTGAAGTCATTGCAGTGTGAAGAGCGCTTCGGCTTTGTCTGGGTGATCGCTACTCCAGACGTCAGCTTCGATTTTGATGCTTACTATGCGCCCATTGCGGCAGAGGCGGAAGGCTTAGATCTGGCCAACATGGCGATCGCACACGAGGAGAGGAAGGTCCATAACTCAAACTGGAAAATTCTGGTTGAGGGCGGAATCGAGTCTTACCATTTTAAAGTGGCGCACCGAAAAACGATTGGCCCCTACTTTGAAGATAATTTGTCTTCCTACCAGATGCTAGGAGATCACATGCGCTCGGTGCTTATGCGTTCGAGTATGCATGTGCTGAGGGAGCAGCCTACCGACCAGTGGCGATTAAGGGATCACGCAAACATTATATATACCTTCTTCCCCACCACGCAGCTTCTTGTTCAGAAGGACCATGTTGTATGGATTAACTCCCGCCCGGTTTCAGCGGGTCAGACGGAGTTGAGACTGGCAACGCTTGCGCCTAAGTCTCGACTTGCCGAGGAAGCATATTGGGAAAAGAACCACAAGATAACCTCCACAACGCTCAATGAAGACTTTGTGATTGGTGAGAGTATCCAGAACGGATTTGCATCGGGCGCCAACGACGTGATTACATTTGGCCGCTTTGAAGGCGCCCTTCCTGAGTTCAACCGAACAATAAAGCGGCACACGGCCGCTCAGCGTTCGTAGGCTACGGGTGGTAGCGGTAGGTTAGGCTTTTGACTGCGCGGTTAATAAACATGGTGTTGTCACCGTAGCGTGCATCAAATTCTTTTGAGGGCTCTTCGGCGATGATCTCTTCGAGGTTCCTGCCTGCTTTTATATGCGCCGCAATTCGATCACGAATGACTGCAAGGTCTTCGGCGTAGCGCATAAAGTCCGCTTTGGTCGCCGTTGCGCCATGCCCAGGCACTACCGTGGTTTCATCATTAATAACCGCCAAAACGTTCTCGCAAAACGTGATGAGCCCATCAAGCGTGCCGCCGTTATCGGCATCAATAAACGGATAACCGGTGTTATTGAAAACATCGCCCATGTGCAGGACATTGGCTTCGCGGAAGAAAACAGCGGTGTCACCTGTCGTGTGGGCTGGCCCAAAATGCATGAGTTCGACGGTTTGACCGTTAAGGTGGAATCGCATCTCAGAGTCGTATGTGATGTCAGGCCATGCAGATTCAGGGTAAGCCTCTTGCAAAACCGCAAGTCCAACCATGTTGACCACATGCGCATCTTTCATCATCTCACGCGAGTTTTCGTGAGCTACGAGCCAGGTGCCTTGAGGGCCCAATGCTAGGTTTCCTTCTGCATGATCAAAATGCCAGTGGGTGGTCACCGCAAAGTCAACGTCCGAACCACCGAGATCGCCAATGGTTTTGACCACCTTGGGGATCATCCCCTCAAATTGATCGTCGACAATGAAGGTGCCATCGTCTCCAAGGCTCACCACGATATTGCCGCCAATCCCGAACAGGACGTGCAGCCCTTGGCCTAAGTCTTGAGTCGTCACCTCTGCAGATTTAAAGTTCCAACCAAAGGCCGCTACACCTTCCGGTACGGTCATCACCTTGGGTGGATTAGGGGCGCTGTGCGCAACCGCCTCAAAACTCACGGTTGTCGCTAGCAGCAAACCAAAAACAGACTTCTTATTTCTCATGTTTGATCCTTTTCGGTGGGCTCTTCAGCCAGCATATCTTCATCGGTGGGTTGTGTTAAATCGTACCGACCGTCCGGTGTTAGATGTCGAGGCCAACTTATGCGCCTTGTGAATGGACAAGCCACCCTCGAACAACTAATCCGGGGCAACCTAATACAAGGGCCTTTATACTGGTATCTGTCGAGGCGTGCGCACCCGTGCGGTGTTTCTAGGGCTGTCTTAGGTACTGTCTAAAGTGTTAGAGGTGCCGTGGGTCATTACATAGCAAGTGAGATCGGCCTTAACCCTGCTTTAGTGCTCGCGTGAGAAGACGATCGAGTTGATCGGAGAAGTGCTTGCGATCAGTCAAATTAAGTGCGGGTGGACCGCCCGTTTGTGCCCCCGATGACCGCATCGTTTCCATGAAGTCCCGCATCTGCAAACGCTGCTTGATGTTGTTCTCTGTGTACCGCTCGCCACGAGGTGTGAGAACAAGAGCCTGCTTCTCCAGAACGTCGGAAGCGAGTGGTATGTCGGCAGTAATGACCAAATCGCCGCCAGTGACTCGGCGTTCGATCTCTTTATCAGCTTCGTCAAATCCTGATGGTACTTGATAGAGCTTTACGAATGGCGAGTTTGGTAGCGAGAAGCTATGGTTAGCCACAAACGTGGTGGTGATTGTTCGCTTGTGTGCCGCTTTGGCGATGATGTCGCGAATGGCGCTAGGACAGGCGTCGGCGTCTACCCAAATTTGCATGCTGTTACACTCTCTCTCCCATACTCATCGTCAGATCAAAACCCGCGACAGCAAATGGCGTTCTTACGATAATTAATCGCTACCCATCTAGTGCATCAAAACTGGGCTGATCGAAGAATATGCTCGACCAACGACCAACGACCAACGACCAACGACCAACGACCAACGACCAACGACGTCAGATCCCTTGCCT
>CBFIHK010000026.1:0-27691 GCA_965662305.1 Luminiphilus sp. | reverse complement strand
TTATCACTGTTGTAATTGGTGTAGAAAACAAAGCCTCGCTCATCAAATCCTTTCAGCAATACGAAGCGCTGACGAACCATTCCACTTGGCTGCACGGTTGCGACAACACAGCCGGTAGGATCGGCAAGCCCTGCCGCGGCGGCATCTGTCTGCCATCGCTCGAACAACGCCAACGGCTGCTTTGGCAGTGACGCACGCTGCAGACCACCCTGCGTGTACTGCCTGCGAAAATCCTTGAGTTCCATAACCCCTCCTGAGACCGTCATGGTAATCGATATCGATCAGTCTTTGGTTCGAAACCATGGGTTACATTCAAGCTTTCAACAATCATCTTTATCGACTCTCGGTTTGCTCACTTACTTGCCGGCAAACAACTCATCGATTCATTGATCGACATCAAGGCTCTGAGCCGATGCGCAGTCAATCGTGTCTTCGCGCAGGCTGGTGTGGACGGCACCGTAAAGTTAGGGCCAAACAGAGTGGATTTTAAAACGGTGCTACAAAACAGACTTCATGACACCCCAATGCCCAGCCCCAAGTGTGCGAAGGGTACTTATATTCAAAGCAACCTGTGGTAATTTCCCCTCTCTTGTTTTTCGGAGTCAGCATCGATGCGCCTAAGTCGTTTTTTTCTTGCTCTTCTTATCGCAACAAATCCTCTTACGGGATGGACACAAGGCGAGGGCCAGGGCGGCCCGCTGATCGATTACGGAACACGCTTCCTGCCATCAATTGCCTCACGCGGTATGGTCTCAGGTCCAGAAAAGCTCGCCTCGGAAGCCGGTTTAGAGATGCTTAAAAAAGGCGGCAACGCTGTTGATGCGGCGGTTGCTACCGGTTTTGCCTTAGCCGTAACACTCCCACGCGCAGGCAACATCGCCGGCGGTGGTTTCATGCTAGTTCACCTGGCAGAGTCGGATAAGCAGGTCTTTATAGATTATCGAGAAATGGCACCCGCTGGCGCGTCTAGGGATATGTTCCTTAACGAAGACGGCACCGTTAACAAGCGCAAGGCCTACAGCAGCGTGAGCGCAGCTGGCATTCCCGGCACAGTAGCGGGTCTGATTCACGCACTTGAAAACTACGGCACGCTCGATTTAAAAACCGTGATTCAGCCGGCCATCGATCTTGCAGAGCAAGGTTTTGAGGTGCCTGCAGCGCTTCACTTGAACCTGCGCTCCGCATCAAAACGTCTTGCTCGCAACGACGAAGCTAATCGCGTCTACCTTGGAGGCACAGGCACCGCCCCAGCTATGGGGAGTCTGTTCAAGCAGCCCGATCTCGCCGCGACACTCAAGCGAGTGCGCGACAAGGGTTTTGACGGTTTTTACAAGGGCAAAACGGCAGAACTTATCGCCGCTGAAATGCAGCGTGGTGGCGGTGTGATGAATGCTGACGACCTCGCAAGTTACCGCGCGATTGAACGCGAACCCGTTCGATCATCGTTCAGGGGTTACGATATTGTCAGCGCGCCTCCACCTTCCTCGGGCGGGGTTCACGTCTCCCAAATCCTGAAATTGTTAGAGCCTTATCCGATCGAGGAAATGGGGCACAACAGTGCGGCGTATCTGCACCTATTGATCGAGTCGATGAAGCTGGCCTACGCAGATCGCAGTGAGTATCTCGGCGACCCTGATCGAACAGAGATCCCCGTCAAAGCTCTGACAAGTGACGCTTACCTCGACGGGCGCCGTACCCTTATCCAAGACGACGTGGCCACACCTTCTGAGCTCATCAAACCGGGAAGTGTTGACGACGATGAGAGCACAGAGACGACTCATTTCTCGATCGTTGATGAGTATGGCAACGTGGTGACGAACACTTACACGATCAACTTCAGCTTTGGCTCAGGCATTGTGGTGCCTGGGACCGGCATGCTGCTCAACAATGAGATGGACGACTTTGCTGCCAAGCCAGGCTTCCCCAACGGCTATGGCCTTGTTCAGGGTGAAGCGAATGCTGTTACGGCGGGAAGCCGACCGCTTTCTTCAATGACCCCAACCTTGGTATTCAAACAGGGAAAGCCCTGGGTTGCCACAGGGAGCCCCGGAGGTTCCCGCATCATTACAGCTGTTGCTCAAACGCTCCTAAACCTCATGGCGTTTGATATGACACTGGGCATGGCCACCTCATCACCCAGAATCCATCACCAATGGATGCCTGATATGGCGATGGTCGAACCCGGCATCTCTACCGATACGGTCAACATCCTCGAGGCGAGTAAGCACAAGATTCTGCGCTCAAACAGCACAATCGGCCGCGTGAACTCCGTGCAAATCGAAGATGGCTGGTTTTATGGCTACGCCGACCCGCGACGACCAGGAGGCCATGTCGCAACCTGGTAGGTCAGCTCATAGATCGTACTTTCATGGTCTGGCGACCGACGGCAACGAGCTCGCCCTTTGAATCCCAGATCTCACAATCCTGCTCTGTTACACCACGTATAAGTGTGTGCGAGCGGGCGTGGCATAAAATCGGTCCGGGTGCAGGTATCCCTCTAAGCTGGACTGTCATCTCTACTGTTGGTACCCACCCGACATTCGGTACCAGGGTGAATGAAGGCGGTGGCATCATGTCACCGAACATGAGCAGATCGATCGGCAGAATCGGCGCGCCGTCCTTGTATTGCATGTACGCGATAAATTCTCCGGTATCCGTGGGCTCTTGTTTCTCGAAAAACTCACGTCCCTTGACGATGCGCGTATCGATTGTATTGTGAATCTCGAGCACATTGTGTGCGGGAACATCGATCTCATCGAAAGCCGGCATCTCTGGCATGGTCATCACGGTATTGGTTGGGCCTTTTAAATTCGCAAGGTCGGTGTAGGCCGCATTCGCAATAACCTTCAAGCTACCCTCTTGGTACATGCGCGCGCCTGCAAACTGCGTACCCTTCCCCATTCGCAGAATTTCGACCTGAATCTCAGCATCACCCAAGGTCGTGGGCTCAAGATAAAACGCATTAACCGACAGTGGATCGGCACCACCCAGAGATTGAGAGATAGCCCGTCCAACCAGCCCAAGCACAAAGCCGCCATTGGGTACTCGTCCAATACGCCAGCCTTTCGGAAGATGCGCCTTCCAGCGATGATCACCTATCTGCTCGAGCGACGTATCTTCTGCAAATTTACCCATTGGCCTTCCTTTTTCAAAAATATCGTAGCCGCCTGTCCAGATCGCGCCCAGACGGTCGGTGCGGGCGAAGTGTACATGCCTCGACACAATACGTAGAGATTTAGACGGAACTATCTCTATACTGGACTGCACAAAAAGAGGACTGACTCGTGAAAACGCTATCGATAAGTCTCGCAATAACGACCGCACTCACAACTATGGGTGGCTCCGCTGCATGGGCAAACAGTACGTTGTACGGCGCTTATGACCCACGTCAGCAGGAATCACTTTGGAATACAGCTATCGAGCTGCAAGCCCAAGGTCGCCATGAAGAGGCCATTCCCGTACTCAAGCGGGCAACTCACTTGAGTCGTATTAATGAAGGCCTGGATGCAGCGAGTCAGCTGCCTTACGTCAGAGCCGAAATACAGAGTTATCGAGCACTTGATGAACTCGCGTTAGCTGACGAGCGACATGCCTACCTGTCACGTATCGAAAAACAGGTGCTTCCCTCAGGACCAGAGCGAATCGACGCCTTTTTGAGACAAGCTGAGTGGCATCAATATGCACTTCTTGAGGACATCGACGAGGACGAGGCGATACAGGCGAGAATGGGCAAAGCCTGGAATTTCTATCGCAGAGCACTAAACGAATCCGTTTCGACCTATGGCGAGAGCTCTGCTGACATACTACCGGCGCTTCACGGCATGGTTAGAGCGCAATATCTGCTCGCTGGGCATCAAGGCGTTGGCGCCGCAATGCCCGGTAAACTGCGACGAGACAAGACATCAACGGCCCAGTCAAAAATTACGTTCAAGCGAGGTATCTCACTACTCATCGCACTTCAGCAGCTTAATCGAGATCGGCTAAAGGTCAGTCGCGAAACTCAAGCCGAAGATCTTATTCGGATGGGAGATTGGGCGTGGTGGACAGGTAATCGTAGCTATGCGCTCGAGTTCTATGGTGATGCAATCAAGTTGGCAAATGGCGAGGTTTTAAACCGGGGGCCGGAAGCTCAAGCGGCGCTTGCAGCGACGGAAGATGTAAAAAACGCCCTTGGTACCAGCAATACATCCGATCAAACTCCTGAGTCTGATAATCCAGCGGCGTCAGCAAGCGACGAGAATATAGCCAATGCCACTGAAACCAACGATACTGAAACTGCAATAGATGGCGCAGGTGTGACCACAGCTGAATTAGCAGAGGGGAACAGCGATATCCCAGATGCACCTGCTGCTGAAGCGGTGACTGAAACCGAAGATCAGTCGGGAGCAGACACCTCTGATAGCCTCGCTTATGCAGAAGGGGGCAGTGCCCACCCTCAGCTAGAATCCGCTGAAAAAGCGGTCAGCGGTGGTAGCAACGATATAGCCTCGGCGCAGCAGAAAACTGAAGTGCCGACGGAGAAATACCCTACTTTCCGTATACTCGAGACACCGGTGCCTTTACCCGCTATCGAAGGGTTTGATCCAGTCTTAACGGTCAAGACCGAGCCTGCTACCGAGGCAGACCTGATTGTAACTTTTACCGTTAATGCAAACGGCAAAGTTGATAACCTAGAGAAAGTGCAGGTCCCCGAGACTACTGGAACCCGCAGTCCTGATCGCGTGCTTAGAAAGTTGCGCCGGTTGCGATTTAGGCCGGTCTTCAGGGAAGGTGAACCGGTGGACAGCGAGGCCATTACCTGGGTTTTCGGGCCTGAACTTTGGGCATCACCCTACGACTCAACCGCGGAGGTTTCGACATGAATTGGCAGTTTATTAAATGGTTCTCTTCAGTCGTCGTCACATTGCCGCTCATCGCTGGCTGTCCGTCCGCCAGCACACCAACGACGCCATCCACACCCTCTATGCCGTCTGCTTCAATGCCCTCCCCGAGCAGCTCCGGTTCAAGTGGTGCATCCGGAGGTAGCTCGTCCAGCAGCAGTAGCTCGTCCAGCAGTTCATCGAGCAGCTCTTCTGGTGGAGGGAGCGCCGGCTCATCTTCGAGCGGATCTTCTGGCGGTGCCTCAGGGGGGGCAAGTGGCAGCTCAGGAGGATCCTCAGGTAGCAGTTCGGGCGGCGGGATGCCAAGCGGTGGCGGTGCACCAATGCCAGGAGGCGGAAGCCAAGGCGGCCAGCCCGGAGGCAATAGCGGCGGGACCGGCGGGCAAACAGCAGGCACCGGCGGCTCAACTTCAAATGGGTCAGAGGGTGATCCGGGCTTTGGCGATTCCGCTGGAGGTGATCTATCCCTACCTAGCCTCGTTGATGAGGAGCCCTCCTACAGCAGTGCATCAGCGAGCTCCGGACAGCAGGGCGGCGGTGCAGGTGGCACAGGCGGTTCAAGTGGTGCTCAAGCGAGTGCGGAGTCCGGCGCTCAATCAAGCGAAGATGGTGCAGCGCAAGGTAGCCAGAGTGGCGATGGAACCGGAGCTGGCAGCCCGGGGAGTGGGACGGTCGTGGCGTCGGGTGATGCGGGAACAGGTACGCGCGCGCAAGGAGGGCTCGAACCAGACTGGGGAAGCGATCCGATGACGACAGCGGAGCGCGTTGCCGTACTTGATCGTCAGCTCGAAGAGAGCACGGGTGTGTTTGACGCCATTATTCGTGAAGAGCAGCGCCAGCAGCGAAGCAGTCGCCGTGAACAAAGCAGTCAAGCGCAAAGTTCTGGCTCCTCAGGAACCGAAACGGTATCCAGTGGTCGAAACCCTTATGAGGCATCCGACGAGGAAGAAGGCTACGGTTCCGTCGGCGGTGGCATTGGCGGGCGCTCAGGCGGCGCACCCGAAAATCCCGCCATTTATGAGGCACCGGACGATATTCCTTCGGGAAATGACGACGATATTGTTGCGCGACAGCTTCGTGAAGCCGCAATGCGCGAACCGGACCCCGAGGTCAGGGATGCGCTTTGGAACGAATATCGAAAATACAAGGGCATAGAGATACCTGAAGAATGATTAAACGTTGGGTTACATTGCTAGCACTTATCGGTCTGGTATCCGGTTGTGTAACCCAGACCGTTAAGACGACAGCGGTTCCAACACTCACGACTTACGAGACTGAGCTTGCTGACGATGAAATATTAGACATCGCCGTCGTTGTCTTCGACCCGGGCATTGCGGAGACCGATGTCGACGAAAACGTATACCCCGAGATACGGCGCGCTGAAGCAGCGTTTATGGCACGCGAGCTTACTTTGGTATTGGACGATCAAGGTGTCTGGGGCGCCAGTCGCGTCGTGCCGTCGAGCGACTACATCAGCGATGTTCTTGTAACGGGCACAATCAAACAGTCCGATGGTGAGTCACTTGTTTTAACAATCAAGGCAAGAGACGCACGTGGCCATGTATGGCTTAAAAAAGACTATTCGGGCGCAACAAGCAGATATGCGTACCAGCAAACACAGCGTGTGAAACGCGATCCTTTCCTTGGCGTCTATCGACGAATTGCCAACGATCTGATTATCGCTTTCAAGCAACTTTCCAGAAGTGATAGGCTCGCCATCCGGGATGTTGCAACGCTCAGATTTGCGCAGACCTTCGCGCCAGCCGCGTTTGAGGACTATCTCGAAACCGATGAGGCGAATATTACACGCGCGATTCGGTTACCTGCTGAGAGCGATCCTATGATGGCTCGTATCACAACAATCCAACAAAGGAACCATGTATTCGTCGATACGCTTCAAGGCCATTACGATAATTTCTCCGGCAGTATGGAGGGCCCCTACAATGAATGGCGGCGGTTGAGTTACAACGAAACCGTGGCGTTACGCGAACTCCAGCAAGAAGCGAGAACACAACTGATTGTCGGTGGTCTATCCGTATTAGCAGGAATTGCCGCAGCCACCTCGGATGATAGGAACGTCAGAACAGCAGGCGCAGTGGGTATTTATGCTGGGGGCAATCTCGTCAAAAGCGGGCTTGAACGCAGAGCAGAAGCAAAAATACACTCGCTAGCACTTGAAGAATTAGGGCAATCACTTGAAGCCGAGATAACACCACAAGTGATCGAACTGGAAGACCGAACTGTGCAGCTTTCAGGGACAATCGAGGACCAATTCAGTCAGTGGCGAGAGATTTTGAGTGATATCTACGCCGCGGAAATCGCAGAATTACCGGCTTCCCTCGACAAGCCGTCCTCGTAACCAGTGGTCTAATCAGTATGTCTTCAGATAGCAATGAAACATTGCGTGCCACCGGCTTTGACCCTAAGCCAAGTGCTTCTCCAATTCAGGACGAGTCCCCCGCACAAGCACAGCGTGGTGTCTGGTTGGCGGGGATTGTCGGCGTTATCCTGCTCGCTTTCGTCGTCTTTGTTTTACCCTCCCTTGCACCAAACCCTGCCGAGAGAGACGAATCTGCGAGTACAAATTTAAATAACGTCGCTGACAGTAATGGAAGCTCAAATCAGAGTTCAACAAGTGAAATCGCCGCAAACCAGGTACAAGAGCGCAGTCCTTTCGCAGAGGCTCAGCTCGCAAAGGCACGCCGCGCTGCTCAGGAAGCACTTCAGAGTCTCCTAGAAACACAGGCCCGTCTTGAAGCAAGAGCTGTCAAAGACTGGGCACCAAGCGAGTTCAGCGACGCGACATCGCTGGCGATCGAGGGTGATCAGTTGTACCGGGATCAAGAATTTGGCGGGGCAGAAACAAAATACCTGATGGCGCAATCGACACTGGATGTACTGGAGGTGCAACTGCCGGAGGAGGTCGCCACTCGACTTGAGAAGCTGATCGCCTCGATAGAGGCGAGCCAGACTGGCGTTGCCGAGAGCCTGAGCCAAACCCTTTCACAAATGGCGCCCGACAGTACCGACGTAATCGAAGCCGTAGAACGCGTAGTGGCTATGCCAGAAGTTGCCATACTCATCGAAAAAGCCGGCGATCTTTTTTCAGAAAGAGAGCTCAGCTCCGCACTCGAAAAAATTCAGGAGGCAATAGCGCTAGACCCGGCGCATAAACGGTTACGAGCCCTATCGGCAGAATACAGTGCAGCGCTCAACAACGAACAATTCCTCGCTGCTATGACCCGCGGATTCGAAGCCTTAGAAGCCAACAACTTTATCGGGGCTAAAAAGGCGTTTAATCTCGCTGCCACACTAAAGCCCACTGACAAATCACCCGCAGTAGCGCTTGATCAGGTCAAGGAAAAAGAGACGCTAAGCAAGCTAAATAGACTCGTCCAAAGCGCCCGTGAATTTGAACTAAGTGAGGCCTGGGACTCGGCCGCAGACGCCTATCGTGATGCTCTAACGCTCGACCCCTCACTTATTCAAGCTTCCGAGGGTCTCGCTGTGGCAGAGCCAATGTCCAAGCTTTTCGATCGCTTGCAAACCATCATCGACAAATCAGCCAGACTGGTAGATCCCTCAATCTTGAGCGATGCGCAGGCAACCGTCGCCGAGGCAGCTTCAAACCTCAAAAGTAAATCAGAAATGCCGAAACTTGACGCGTTGTTGTCTCGCGTACAGGCTGTGGTTCAGGAAGCAAGCACCCCTCTGCCGGTTACGTTCCTCTCCGATGGTGCTACCGAAGTCACGATAAAACGTGTTGCAAGATTAGGCACACTCACCTCTCGAGTGGTCTCGCTAAGGCCCGGCCAATATCAGGTATTGGGCAGCCGAAACGGCTTCCGTGACGTGTTGGTGACCTTAAACGTCGGCGTTAATCGCGAGAACCAGATCGCGATCAGCTGTACAGAGGCGATCGGACAGTAATGGCTGAGCTGAGAAAATCACATGAACCTTTGGAAGCCGCAAGTTTTGAACCGCGGAGTGAGTTAGTTGCAAAGAGCAAGGCGAAACTTCAGCCACGCGTGCTAGCACTGATCGCTGGCGGACTACTTCTGGCCTATGCGCTTTTTTTTCTACTGACCGCCCGCTCTGTCACCGTGACCTCAGGCGCTGCATCACCGCTGGATGTCAGCGTAGGCGGTCTCACTGTTCCTTTCGGTGGTCGGTTGTTGATTAGACCGGGCACTTACTCACTCGAGGTGGCCGCTGACGGTTACTACCCTTTTGAGGGAACGCTGGATGTTGATACTGCCGACGTACAAAATCGCGAGGTGAATCTTATCCCATTGCCCGGCACCCTGATTCTGGAGTCGCAACCGGCGGGCGCTGAGATTCTTATTAATGGAGAGAAAACCGGGCTTACCCCATTAAAGCTCGAGGATATCGATGCAGGTGAAATCCGGTTAACGCTCTCCGCCGATCGTTACTTATCCTTTGAGGATGTGATTACGATCGAGGGTCGCGGAATCACGCAGCGGTTCAGTAAAGACTTGGTGCCGGGCTGGGCGCGCTTATCAATAGACACTGTGCCGGAGAGTGTTGAATTTAGTATCGATGAACGAGCCACTGAGAAAAGAGATGGCGTCATCGAGGTGATGGCAGGTAGTCGGCAGCTGACGATAAGCGCCTCTGGCTATGTCAGCCAAACAATTGATATAGAAGCCGTTGCTAATACGGATATTAATCTACATACCTTAGAGCTTTCTGCTGCCGAGGGTATTCTCAGCTTGACGTCGACCCCTAGCGGCGCCTCAGTAACACGCGATGGGCAATTTGTGGGAACAACACCTGTCGATATTGCGATGTCGCCCAATATCGAGCACCAGATCGTTCTCCGACGCGCTGGCTATCAGTCGAGCGACTTTCTGTTGGCGCTAGAGAAGGGCGCAGCCGAGAGTAAAACCATTTCCCTAAACCCCGCATTGGGTGACGTTAACATTCAGGTCGAGCCAGCGACTGCACGAATAGCGGTTAACGGTAGGGACCAAGGCGCAGGTAGCACGACACTTTCACTGCCCGGCGTGGAGCAAACTATTACCGTTAGTGCGCCCGGTTATGCCAGTGTCGAGCGCAAAGTGACGCCGCGAGTAGGTCTGGCGCAGCGTTTGACCTTCGATCTACTCACCGTGGAGGAAGCTCGGAAAGCTGCGATCAAACCCAAAATACTCACATCGCTTGGACAAACATTGCTGTTAATTGATCCCGTGATTGAGCCAATCAATGAGTTCACTTTAGGTGCGCCAAGACGCGATGCGGGACGAGGTGCGAACGAAGTAGAGCGTCCTGTGCGCCTCACGCGAGCCTTCTACATGGCAACAACTGAGGTCACCAACGCTCAGTTTAGGCAGTTCACCAGCGATCACGAGTCGGGACAAGCTGGGGGCAAGAGCTTGAATCGTGAGCACCAACCGGCCGTGGACCTTTCCTGGCAACAAGCGGCCAGCTTCTGTAACTGGCTCAGTGCACGCGAAGGTATTGAGCCCTTCTACAAAGAGCGCGACGGCATCATCATTGGTTTTGATGCAACCAGCACTGGCTACCGTCTCCCCAGTGAAACCGAGTGGGCCTACACCAGTCGTGTACAAGGCGAGGAAATCTGGCGCTTCGCGTGGGGTGATGCATGGCCACCCGCGGACAACAGTGCCAACTTGGCCGACGGCTCCTCGGCTATCGTGACGGGTCGCATCCTCAACGGCTACTCCGACGGCGAAGTTGTGAGCGCCGAGGTGGCTAAGTTTCCCGCCAATCCCCGGGGCCTATATGATTTAGGGGGCAACGTATCAGAGTGGGTGAATGACGTTTACCGAATCCCGGTTCCCGGAGAGGCGATAGAAGAAAACCCGCTGGGTGATGCGCAAGGTGACAACTATACGATCCGAGGCGCAAGCTGGAGCCTGAGCAGGTTAAGGGAACTCCGATTAACATTCAGAGACTACGGAGAGCGCGGTAGAGATGATGTCGGCTTTAGGGTGGCAAGGTATGCGGAATAAACAAGTTACGATCATGAGTCTGCTGTTAGCAATAGCCGCAAGTGCCTTGGCTCAAGAGAGCGGGTCCGGTGCACCATCAACGGCGGCAACAGGGGCTGCGGCGTCAGTCTCACCCTCAAAAGCCACTGAATCTGAGGTTAGGGAGGCAGAGCAAGGCGCAGAGGATATTGCGCAAGAGCCCGTGCTTGCGACAGCTGAGTCAAATCCCGATAACTCTGACATCGTGTCCGACGAATACCGCCCGACTGAACGCATCTCTGAAGATCGCTCAGTGTCTTTTCCAGTCGATATTTGAGAGCAACTGCAATGAATAAATCGAGACTGCCATCCGAATTTGCGTTTCAGGTACTTGCTTTACTGGCAGCGGTGATCGTCGTTCATGCTTTTTATGTGGGCCTCATAAGACCCTCAGCTGACGCACAACTTGCTGCCCAAGCCGCACTGCAGGCATCAGGAGAGGCCTTCGTGCCCGAGCGTTTACTGTATGTTGTGATTCGAGACTTCGAACAAGAAGCCTGTTTTATTCTCATGATCTGGGCGCTTGCCATTATGAGTCTTAAAGCATGGACGACGCGACAAGAATCCGCGATGCTCGAGCGAAACCTTATACAGGTGACCGAGGGTACAACCCTTTTACCGCAGGACGCCCGGAACTACGCACGCGCTATTGAGGCGCTTCCTGAAGGCGAGCAGGATTTACTGCTTCCGAGAACCTTGCTCAATGCGCTGAGTCGTTTCTCAACGACCGCGAGCATACCTGCTGTCTCCGAAGCCGTAAGAGAGCAGTGTGATACTGAGGCCGACAAGCTCGACTCTGAATTATCGATGGTGCGCTACATCAGCTGGGCAATTCCCTCCATTGGCTTTATTGGCACGGTTCGCGGCATTGGCGATGCACTGGGTCAGGCTTACAAGGCTGTAGAGGGAGATATTTCAGGTGTCACCGTGAGCTTAGGCGTAGCATTCAACAGCACGTTTGTTGCCCTTGTGCTCTCGATCATCATCATGTTTGCGCTGCACCAACTTCAGCTGACGCAGGAGCGGCTGGTCCTGAGAACACAAAGATATGCTGACAAACAGCTCATCCGACATCTGGCAGCACCCAAATGAGCCGCCATGTACTAGACATAACCGACTCGCAAATTGCGCTTGTCTCGCCCACATCGATTATCCAGTCGCCGGGGGCAGCGCTCGCGAATGTTATCGATCAAAGCAAAGCTAGCACTCAGCTTGCATTTGGTCAGTCTGTATTTGAAGCGTTGAAGCGACGCCCACTTGAAACGAGAACAGACTTTTGGGCGCAACTCTCTACAACACCTTTAAATACTGAATTTGCGGGAGCACGACACAGCGCAGACCTGGTTTACGAGCATCTAAAATTTATATTTGCCGAGGCCGAGCGTGCTAAAGAAACTGTAGATGATCTTGTGATCGTTTCACCACCGAGCCTCTCTCAAACGCAACTTGAACTGCTATTGGGTATTTTGAATGCCGTTGGTAAGGCACCGTCAGCCATTTTGGATAGAGCCCTCCTGCACCAAAACGAAATAGGCAAAGCCGGTGTGCACCTCGATCTTCAATGGCGCCAGTTGGTAGTCACAGAGGTCATAGTCGAGGATGACCAACTCATCGTGGGGAAATCATCTGCGATCCCGGGTAATGGCTATCTCGATCTGTTGGAGCAATGCCTCGAGCACTGTGCCGATATGTGTGTCGAGCAAACGCGTTTTGATCCGCGCCGCAGTGCAGATGCAGAACAACTCCTTTTTAATGCAATCCCTGATGCACTTTCGACTTTGACACGAAGCGAAGAAGCCTCACTGCGCGTCGGTGGTTACGACTTTAAGGTTTCACGCGCCGGCTTGGAATTTGTGGGGAAACGACTCATGTCAGCGGTCGAGGGAATGTCTGGTGCCGTGAGTGTTGATAGCTTATTGGCTGGACTCCCAGGAGTTCGATTCGACAACACAGCAGACCCTGCGGCACTTGCTCAAGCTGCTGAACAGATCCTCACTGGCCGCTCCCCTGATGAGGCACTCGCCAGAATCAGCAGTGCAAAAGTGAAGCACCCATCAAATGTTGAGAACGTGGCCTCAGGAAGCGAAGCGGTCGACGCGCGCCAACAATTCGAGGTTGGCATGCGAGCCATCGAAAGTGCGCCCAAGCGAGGAGCGGACTTCGCCGGACCAACACATATTTTAATCAACTCGCGGGCTTATTCGATCCTGGGCCAGAGCAATGAAGCCCAAGGATTCGGCGTTATTGTTGAGGGCGATAAAGTTCAGGTTGCAGAAGGCTTCCGAAGTCAAGTCAGCGTGCTATCCACAGAGAGCAGCCACTACCAGCTGCACGTAGGCTGTCGCCTGTACCGCAGCGACGGTACTGAGGCGCTTCTCATCCGCGTTGAAGGTTAGCCTATGGCGCGCCGGAAGCGACAGACCAACACCTTTAACCTGAGTTTTCTGGACATCATGTCCTGCGGCTTTGGTGCTGTCGTACTGGTGTTCCTGATTATCGACCACTCGATCGAAGTACAAATCCAATCGGTTAACGCCGAGGTGCTCTCGGAAGTCGATCTCCTCGAAGAAGACATCCGAGACGGCGAGGAAGGCTTGGTGAGACTTAGAAATGCCATCAGCAGCTCCGATCTAGAAATCGTCGAAGCACAAGGTCGCGCTCGCGTCGTCACCGAAGAGCTCGATAGACTCGAGGCATTGATCGCCTCGCTTGAGGAGTCTGACGTCAGTGAAACCACCGACCTCGATGCCCTCAAAGCCGAGATCAACTCGCTCGAGGAGCGCATACAACAGTTGAAAGAAGCTGCAGAGGCAGACGGTGGTGCCAGTGCACGCGAATTTCAAGGCGAAGGTAATCGCCAGTACCTAACCGGACTTAAGCTAGGTGGTAACCGCATTGCCATCCTCTTGGATGTGTCGGCAAGTATGTTGGCGCCTGAGGTGGTCAACGTGATTCGTATTCGCAACCAAGCCGAGGAAATTCAGCGCTCGGCACGAAAGTGGGTGCAAGCGCTTGATGTCGTCGATTGGCTCACGGCGCAGCTTCCTACCGGGTCGCGGTATCAGATCATCTTGTTTAATACCGAGGCGCGGTTCGCCCTGCCTGAGACAAACGGTCGCTGGCTGGAGGTTGCTGACGGTGAGCAGATTGAGCGTGTTGTCGATACGGTTAGAGAAACGTTGCCGAGTGGCGGTACCTCACTGCACAACGCTTTTACATTTTTACAAAAGCTCGACAGTAAGCCCGACAATATCTTCCTCATTACCGACGGGCTGCCTACCCAAGGTAAATCGGCGCCGCGCCGCAACACGGTGTCAGGCCCTGCCCGTTTAAAACACTACCGCGATGCGCTGAGAAACTTGCCCAACAACGTACCGGTGAATGTTGTGCTATCTCCCATGGAGGGCGACCCTGCAGCTGCCTCAGAATTCTGGAAGCTGGCTCAGGAAACAGGCGGCAGCTTTATGGCACCTGCGGAGGATTGGCCGTAATGCCGAAGCGACGACCGACACCGGAGATTTCCCTGTCCTTCCTCGACGTCATTTGCTGCGGGTTTGGCGCTGTCATCTTGCTGTTGATGATCACCAAAACCGTTGAACCTCAAGTCCTAGAAGAATCAACAACCATTGCCGAGGGTCGTGTGGCTGAACTCACCGAGCAGCTCTTTGAAATCCGTGGAGAGACTACTGTGCTCAATCGAGATCTAGCGGCGAAACAGGAACAAATCTCAGCGTTTGAAGAGCAGATCGCTATTTTGCAGGGCGCACTTGCGGCCTCAAAGTCGCGCTACGACTCGCTTCAAACCACGCGAAATGCCAACAGTATTGTCGAGGCACAACTAGCCATAGCCCGACAGGAACTCAGTGAGGAAGAAGAGCGCCTCTTGGGTCGCGACGCCGAGCGTAAAAACCAATTGATCGGCGGCATACCGGTCGATAGCGAATACATCATTTTCATTATCGATACTTCTGGGTCCATGTTCTCTTATGCGTGGGACCGCATGCTGCGGGAGATGGAAGCGACACTGAACATTTATCCCAATGTGAAAGGCATTCAGGTCATGAACGACATGGGCAATTACCTGTTCAGCCGGTATGCAGGGCAGTGGATTCCTGATACGCCAGCACGCCGGCAGCTGATTTTGCGCAATCTCGCGAATTGGAATGCCTTCTCCAACTCATCTCCCGTTGAAGGTATCACCCAAGCAGTGCGCTCGTTTTATGACCGCGACAAGAAGATTTCGATTTACGTTTTCGGTGATGAATTCACCGGACGCTCAATCGAAGAGGTGGTGTTAACCGTGGATAAACTCAATGCGGAAGCAAAGACGGGGGAACGCCGAGTGCGCATCCACGCGGTGGGCTTCCCCGTACAGTTTATACGCCCGCCTGAGTTGCAGGACACGGGCATCCGATTTGCTACACTCATGCGAGAACTGACGCATCGAAATGGTGGAACGTTTGTTGGACTCAACGACTTTAGGCCGTAGGGCCACACGCGCATTTGCACTGACTTTTTTTCTTATGCTGGCTGCATGCAGCGCCAGGGAAGTCGTTGTAGAGGGCTCTTTCCCAACGCCTGTTGTGGATCCGCTACCCGTTTCGGTGGGCGTTTACTTCACACCAGAGTTTCGTGCGCACGAGTTAGTCGACGATGCGACGGGACGTGGAGAAGCGAGTTGGCGCGTCAGCACGGGTGTCGCACAAGTGAATTTCTGGTCGACCCTACTCCCGGCGTTTTTCCAAAATGTCGTGTTCATCGAAAGTTATGAAGATCTCAACACTTACGATGTGGACGCTGTTTTTATTCCTGAAGTCACGGACGTGCAGTACGCCATTCCCCTCTATACCAATGTCAAAGTTTACGAGATTTGGATGCGATATCAGCTCTCACTTGTGGAGCCCGAGCAACTTAAAGACGACGAGAACGAGACCATCGTCATCGAGGATGCCCAAGCTTTTGCACAGTGGCCGCTGACAGCCTACGGTAAGACGCCCACGGTATTCCTGCAGAGCGATACTGACGCCGTAAACGAGGCCGCTGTAATGGCGCTTAGGGATGCTGGCGCCAACTTCATCACAAGTTTTGGTCGGGTGCCGGGTGTTATGGCTTGGGTAGAGAATCCTGAGGAGGCGCAATAATGCGAGTGAAGGCTCTCCTAGTTGTGGCAACTGCCATGCTTGGCGGCTGTGTTACGGCCAATGTCGATGAAATGACTTTCGATGCCCCCGTTGCCGGCATGGGCGAGGGTAGCATTGTCATTCTCGGTCGCCGACACGCGCCGGACTACGACACCGAACCTGATTTCATCGACTGCATCGGTGGGCATGTTGGGCGAGGTGATGCCGGTATTAGCGTCATTCCTGAGCGTCAGTTTATCGACTCGCTGTATCCCTGGTTTGAGCCGCGCACCGCGCCACTCAGCATAGAGAGCGTCGATCGTTTGGTGACCGTGCCCAGTGTCGCCAATAAGCTCGGCGAGCTCGATTTGCAGTACATGATCTGGATCGACGGTCGCACCGAGGACACCAATAGCAGCGGTTCGATGACCTGTGGTGTGGGTCCTACGGGTGCCGGCTGCTTTGGCTTTGGCACTTGGGGCACCGAATCCAAGTACGAAGCCACCATTTGGAACTTTGGCGAGGGCTCTGAAGTGGGTCGCATGAGCGCTCAAACCAGTGGGCAAAGCTACATGCCGGCTGTGGTTGTTCCAATTCCCATTATTGCTCCGGTCCAAGACACGGCCTGCGAGAGCTTGGGCAATCAGCTGCTTCAATATCTCTCAGCGGAGTCCTGATTCATGACGAGACTACTCACCGCACTACTGGCAGCCGTCTTTATGGTCAGCTGTGCAGGATCATCCACAGTAACCGTGGGTGGTCGCCCCGTGAGCATGCCCAAAAAGGCCGCCGACGAGCACGAAAAGCTCATTGAGAACGTTGGTATTTATGACGACCCCGAACTCGCTGCTTACGTAAACGAAATCGCAGATCGGTTGGTCGCTAACTCAAGTCTCGCGGACGAAGAATTCACCTTCACGCTGCTGGATTCACCAGACATCAACGCCTTCGCCTTGCCGGGCGGGATGATTTATATCAACCGCGGGCTGCTAGCCTATCTCAACACTGAAGCGGAACTAGCCGGCGTGATAGCCCACGAGATCGCCCACATTACTGAGCGACATCACTCGCGGCGACGCACTCAACAACTCACCACGCAAGCGGTCGCGGTTACAGCACTTATCCTGACCCGATCAGGCGATCTATACGACGCGACCAATATGTACGGTGCCGAACTCGTCTCGGGCTTTGGCCGCGAAATGGAGTTGGAGGCAGATGCCGAGGGTGCAGAGATCATGCACAAGAGTGGATATGACGCCGACGCCTTGTTATCAGTCATTGGCGTGCTCAAAGATCAGGAACGCTACCGAAAGGCTGCAGCAAAAGCTGCAGGCAAACCCTCGGGCACCTACCACGGCCTTTACGCCAGTCACCCGCGCAATGACCTTCGCCTGCAGACAGTGATCAAAACCGCTAACACGCTCGATTTTGACACCATGGCTGATGACCCAGAGCTGCCAGGCCGCTTTAGACGAGAAACTGAGGGAATGGTTGTAGGTGCGAGTGCGGAGGTCCAAAGCGATCCGTTGCGTTATTACCACAACAAGCTCGACTTTACGTTTGAGCATCCAGAGGGTTGGACGGTTACCGCCAACACCCGCGAGATTATCGCGCGCGCTCCCGATTCGGATGCAGCGCTCACTATTAAGATCGCGAAGATCGACCCTGAAGCAGATCCAGCAACTGCACTTCCGAGCCTTGCGACAGGCGAAATCAGCGCGCAAGAAGAGACGGAAAACCAAGGACTCAAGGGTGCGACCGGTCTTGCCAGTGCAGGTGATGTTCAAAAACGCCTCGGTATTGTGGACTACCGCTTTCGCTACCTATTCGAGGGCGAGGCCACCGCCTTCGCAGACGCAGACGAGGCCTTTAAAATCATTATTACTTCATTTCGCCCGCTATTTCCGAAAGAGAAAAAGCGTGGGGAGAGTCTGACATTGACCTACGTTCAAGTGCCTCGCGGAGCAACCTTTGCGTCTCTAAGCACCGGCATCCGGATTCCCGACGCTGAGAATCAACTTCGCCTGATTAACGGCTACTACCCTGGCGGCGAGCCGCGTACCGGTGATTGGATAAAGGTGCTTCGATGATCTAAGCGATAAGAATGGTTTCTTTGTGACCGCGGTCGCCTTGAGAGAAAGTTCGCCCCCACTCACGTAGAACACTAGCCAAGCTCTCCTCAAACACACTTAGGAAATGAAGCCGAGGGTATTTTTCCGCCGCTTGGCTTCCACAGAAGAGACTCGTTTCTAATCGGCGTCGTGCACTCTGTATAGAATTCCTGCGAGGGGGAGGAACGGATCAGCTCTTACAGCCTGGCACCCTTAGGAATAGTGCGCTCGGCACTGTTTAGCTTATCTTTGGCAAAGCCTGCTGCTCTCTTGTACGCAGCCATAAACTCTGCGCGCTCCTGCTCAGAGATCACATCATCAATATGATCGAATACCCCTCCACAACGCTCGTCTACCATATCTAAAAGACCAAACGGGCCGGAGCCACGGTTTCTCAAAATGAGTGCGTTTATCGGTTCACGTAACGCTTTATCGTAGGCACGCAGAGATCTTTGGTTTACGCCATGCTGGAGCATCAATTTACCTATGACACGCGCGTCGATAATCGACTGAGACGCACCATTGGACCCCGTGGGGTACATTGCATGAGCTGCGTCACCAAGAAGAGCAACACTGCCATCCACCCAAAAATCCAGTGGATATCGATCGATCATCGGATTCTCATAGGCCTCCCCCGCACCACGAAGTAAGGCCGGAAAATCAATCCAATCCTGCTTAAAGCCTTCAAAGTGGGCTGCGAAACTTCCGATCGGTGTGGGCTTGAACCAACCTGACTTCGTCCAGTCAAACGTTTCATCGTATGTCAGCTCGGCGATCCAGTTGATATCGGCGTACCCATTCTCATCCGCCTGAGAAATCGGATAGATAACAATTCGATGTTTGTTTGTACCGAAGCCGACGAAGGACGATCCTGTTCTGAAAACCTTACCTCGCGTGACGCCTCGCCACATTAATGTCCCTCCCCAATGAATTGGGGGTTGGTTAGGGTGCATGTGTTTGCGAACGTTTGAGTGGATACCGTCGGCACCGAAAAGCAGGCTACCCTCGATAGTCACGGTTTGACCATCTGCCATCTGGACTTCAGCGCTGACTGAGCCATCCGACAAGTTGCTGTACGAAGTCACTGAATGCCCTAATCGTACCGAGCCAACACCCGCGCGCTCTGTCAGCTTTCGATAGAGCAGTAGATGGAAATCCCCTCTATGTGCCGCGTATTGCGGCCACAGGTAACCGGCCTCGAGTCCCCTCGCTTCCGAATAGATCTCGTTGCCATTAAGCCCTACCAGCGCCCATTCTTTGGCCGATACGCCAACGCCATCCATATCACTCTCGGTGATGCCCATATCAAAGAGTTCTCGCACGGCGTTTGTCTGAATGTTGATCCCAACACCCAGAGGCTTCATCTCCTGCGACGTCTCAAATACTATAAAATTGACGCCCAATTCATGCAGTGTGAGTGCGAGACTCAACCCAGCAATTCCTCCGCCCGCAATCAGGACAGGTTTGTCAGTCATAGGCATTAATCCAAGGATTTTTTATGGTGCATCACTACGTCATGCTGAAGTACAAGAAAGGGACGTCAGAAGATCATATTTCCGCATTTATCTCAAAGATGCGTGCGCTGGGTGAAACTATTGACGCCGTAGCGTCCCTCAAAATTGGTCGAGATGAACTTAGGGAAGGAAGAAGCTGGGATTTAATAATGGACATGCGGTTCCGCGGCTACGACGACCTTCAAGCGTACCGCAAGCATCCAGAGCACGTTGCAGTCATGCAGTTCAACGACCCCTTTGTGAGCGATATCGCTTCTGTAGATTTTACCGATTCAATGAAATAACTAATAATCAGATTGAGCCTAATACCGCTCGTAACGCAAAGAAGAAGCGATTTTTTCGAGGTGCATCTGGAGGGTAATTGCATGATCCAAAAAACAATAATTAGAACTGGCTTTTCTTCGTTGCTAGTGTTGCTGGCCTCTATCGCGCCAGTGGTGGCTGCTGAAACCGTCGTGTATACCGCAAAGCTGATCCGCACTATGGAGCCTGCACTCCCGCAAGCAACAGCCGTTGCTGTTGAAGATGGAAAAGTTCTCGCGGTTGGTGATCTCGATAGCTTAGCGCCGCTAATCGCCTCGCGCGGAGCAAGGATTGACCGGCAGTTTGAGCAGTACGTTATAACGCCCGGACTGATCGATCCTCATGTGCACCCGACGCTGCCTGCAGTGCTCACCCAGTTCCCCTTTCTCGCACCGGACGACTGGTATCTGCCAACAGGCGATTTCCCGGGTGCCACGACGCCCGAGGGCTACAAAAGCGCCTTGGTTAATCTCGTATCGGAGCACAACAGCACAGACGTGCCTTTTGTTGCCTTCGGCTATCACCCACTCTGGCATGGCGAGGTGTGGCGTGAGGACCTGAACGAATGGTTTGGCGATGTGCCGGTCATGATCTGGCATCGATCGTTTCATGAACTTATCGGAAACGACGCAGCTTGGAACCTACTCGGTGTCACCAAAGAGGACGCGGACGCCATTCCTCATGGAGCCAGTTGGGAACGGGGACACTTTTACGAACTGGGCCTGAGGGCCGTGTTCCCCCGAATGGAATTTCTCTTTGAGCCTGCGCGCTACATGAAAGGCATGCAGAACTTCCTCTCGATGATGCATGAGTCTGGGGTGACCACGGCGGCAGATATGGGCACCGGCATTTTCGGCAACCCAGTCGGTGAGATTCAGGCAGTAAAAGCTGCGGTGGCTAATGATCCTGTTGGTGTTCGAGTCCTCCTCACACCCATCATTACCGACTTCATCACGCGCCAAAAAACGGCGGAGGCGGCCCTCGCTGAAGTCCGCGAATGGCAAACTATGAATGATGATCAGGTGAGCGTGGGTAACCACTTTAAGCTGATGATCGATGGTGCGATCTTTTCGGGGCTCTCTCAAATGGGCGCGCCGGGCTACCTAGACGGTCATATGGGTGTCTGGATGGTCGATGTGCCAACGCTCGAAGCCTTTGCTAAGACCTTCTGGGACGCCGGGTTCCAAATTCACGCACACAGTAACGGTGACGCCGCGACTGCGCGGTTTATCGACCTTCTTGAGCATCTACAGCGTGTCAGTCCCAGAGCCGACCACCGCATGACGCTCGAGCACTTTGCCTACAGCACTGAGGATCAAAATCGAAAACTGGCAGCACTGGGAGCTGCCGTGTCAGCTAACCCCTACTACCATTACATTCTCTCTGAGATGTACAGCGGAGATTGGCTAGGTCCTGATCGAGGACCTCAGATGGTTCGCCTAGGCTCCTTAGAGCAGAAGAGGGTCCCCGTGGGTCTTCACTCCGATAGTCCCATGGCACCGCTCTCGCCCCTCACGCTGATGTGGACTGCGGTCGCTCGCGAGAACATTTCCGGCGACAAAACAGGACAAGCCGAGGTAATGACTCGCGAAGGTGCGTTTAAAGCGATTACGATTGATGCGGCTTGGATACTGGGGCTGGAAGACGAGATCGGGTCGATTCGCGCGGGTAAGGCCGCGGACTTTACGATCTTGGCCGACGACCCCATGACTGCGCCACTCGACAAATTACGCCAAATTGAGGTTATCGGTACGGTATTCGCCGGCGAAGCTCACAGAAACTAATAAGGAAAAAAACGATGTCATTTCTCTCGGCGCCACTGCGCTTCAACAACGGCTCCACCATCAACAATCGCTTTATGTTGGCGGCGTTGACCAACCTGCAAAGCGGCGCCGATGGCGTTATGAGCGACGACGAGTATCACTGGTTAACGCGCCGTGCAGAGGGTGGGTTTGGGCTCACCATGACCTGCGCCACTTCAGTGCAGCACCGCGGTGTGGGCTTTCCCGGCCAGCTCGGTGCACACGACGACCGTCACCTCGAAGGCCTAAAGCGAATGGCCAGCGGGATCAAAGCACACGGTAGCCACGCCGTTGTGCAGCTCCACCACGGCGGGATGCGCGCCATGGGTGACTACTGCGAGAACACACCGATGTGTCCCTCGGACGACGAGTCCACCAACTCTAAAGCGATGACGGTTGAGGAGGTCGAGGGCTTTATCGAGGACTGCATTGCCTCGGCCATTCGATGCAAAGAAGCGGGCTTTGACGGTGTGCAGCTACACGGTGCCCACGGATACCTCATAGCGCAATTCTTGAGCCCCGAAATCAATCGACGTGATGATGCCTACGGCGGCACACCTGAAAAGCGTGCCAAGGTGCTGTACGACATCATCGAGGGGATCAATGTGTCCTGCGGGCGATCTTTCAGCCTTGGTGTTCGACTCTCACCCGAGCGGTTTGGGCAGCGCACCGAAGAAATACGCGACTTGGCAGGCCAGTTACTCACCGATGATCGCATCGACTATGTGGATATGTCGCTCTGGGATGTATTCAAGCCTGCGAGTGATGAAACCTTTGCTGGCGAGTCACTGCTCAAGGTTTTCACCGACCTACCGCGCAAAGGCGTCGCGCTCGGCGCAGCTGGGAAGTTGTATTCGGCGAGTGACTGCCAACGCGCAATGGACAGCGGTCTCGACTTCGTCCTCGTCGGACGCGGTGCCATTGTTCACGCAAACTTCCCAGAACTTGTGATGGCAAATCCAGATTTCGCGATGCTTGATCTTCCGGTAAGTCGTGAGCACTTGGCAGAGCAAGGTTTGGGCGGCAAGTTCATTGACTACATGGCTTCGTGGAAAGGTTTTGTCGCGGCGTAAACGCCGCTTTAATAAGTGCCGACCACCAGCAATCCGGCCCCCTCAGCTGTTGTGGCCATCAGGCTGGCCTCAGGTCGGCGCTGATCGCCCGACGATAAACCTAGCCGAACTGCATATCGGCAACGAAGGGATTCGTTGCCCGCTCGCGTCCGAAGGTGGAGTCAGGGCCATGACCGGGAACGAACTGCACGTTATCGCCCAGCGGGAAAAGCTTTTCCCGAATCGAGTGGATAAGCTCTTCGTGGTTTCCCTTGGGGAAATCAGTACGGCCAATAGAGCCTGCAAAGATAACATCGCCTACCCAGGCAACGTTCTGATTGCGATCGTAAAACACCACGTGTCCCGGTGTGTGCCCCGGGCAATGAATAACCGCCAATTCTAAGTTACCGACAGAAACCGTGTCGCCATCGATCAACCAACGATCAGGCTCGAAAGCCTCGGCCGATGGGAAGCCTGACATCTCGCACCACTTGGGGAGATTATCGATCCAAAACCGGTCGCCCTCCTCGGGTCCTTCAATAGGCACTGACCACTCCTGACGCAGAACATCCGCCGCCGCGCAGTGGTCCATATGTCCATGAGTGAGCAGAATCTTTTCGACTGTCGCGCCCATCTTTTCTATGGCCGCTTTGATGCGATCAATATCGCCACCGGGATCAACCACGGCAGCCTTTCCCGTCGTGTTGCACTTAATGATCGAGCAATTTTGCTCATAAGGCGTTACCGGGACGATAGTGACTGACAAACTCATGCTGCAGCTCCGTTGGTTTTGTCGCTGGCGTTACCGGCGCTGTCATCATCGCCTTCCATGTCGAGATCTGCGTTAGGGTCGTTAAAGATCACCTCATCGAGCTGGCCTTCGTGATAGGCAACCACGGTTGAAACGGTGGCATCACCCGTCACGTTGACAGCAGTACGAACCATATCCAGAAGACGATCGACGCCAAGAATCAAGGCAATGCCTTCCATAGGCAGGCCTGCTTGCGTCAATACCAATGACAGCATAATCAGGCCCGCGCTGGGCACCGCCGCCGTACCAATGGAGGCAAGTGTTGCCGTGAGAACCACCATCAGCAGCTGACTGCTACTGAGATCAATGCCATAGACCTGCGCAATAAAGACTGTGGCAACACCCTGCATGATCGCCGTGCCGTCCATATTAATCGTCGCGCCTAATGGCACAGCAAACCCGGCCACACTCTTGTTAACACCGAGACGCTTCTCCACGGTGCGCAGTGTGACTGGCAGGGTTGCGCCCGACGATGATGTCGAGAACGCAAAAGCCCAAACCCGCCGCATTTTTGCACGCAGTACAGCGGGTGAGAGCGGCGTTAGCGTTCGGAGGACAAGCCCATACACAACCAGCCCGTGAAAGAGCAGCACAGCAAGCAGCGTGAAAAAGTATTTTGCCAAATCAAAAATCGTGCCGAACCCCATGGTGGCGAAGAGCTTGGTCAGGAGAGCAAACACCCCGTAAGGCGCAAGCTCAATCAATACACCCACCATTTTCATAACCACAACTTCCATATCCTGAAACCAGGCAATCAGACGCTCGCCCGCCTCGCCCGCACGCGTCATCGCGAAACCGACCAGCAAGGCAAAGACAATCACCTGCAACATATTGCCCTCTGCCATAGCGGCAATGGGGTTCGTGGGGAAAATATTGATCAGCGTTTCTTTAATCGGTGGCGCTTCTTTTGGCACGAAGTCCATGCTCGCCACGGCATTCACACCATTACCAGGCCCAACCAAAATCGCAATCGCGAGGCCAAGCGTTACGGCAATACAGGTTGTAATGAGATAAAGCCCAAGAGTTTTTCCTGCAATAGGGCCCATCCGGCTGCTAGCACCGAGCGCCGCCATACCACAGATAAGTGAGACTAAAACCAGTGGTACAACGAGTAATTTCAGCGAGGCAATAAAGATCCGCCCGAGGACATCAAAAACACCCATTACCAGCCCGTTGTAGAGGAATCCGTAAAGTCCACTCTCAGGGTCTAATCCGCCTAATACCACTTCGAGTATCGAGCCGAGGCTGATACCCAAGACCATTGCCAATAAAATTCGGTTCGTTAGCGACATTACAAATCCTCACATGGGTCAGGGCGCCAGCCGCTGACAGCAATATCAGCGCAGGCGTTACAGGCTGAAGGGTACGTGGTAACGCGACCTGTTGCCATGACGGCGCAGACTGGCTCGTAGCGCATCGTACAAATCTTAGGTCGTGGATCCTCACAGGTTGTCGTTGCCGGTTTCGCAGGAGCGTCAACCACCGCGGGGCTCTGAGAATCGCCAAAACTCGGCATCATCTGGCAGCCAGACAGTACCGCCGCAGAAAGGCTTAGGGCGAGCACACGAAACGAACTGTTGCGGACTAAACATTTAAGGTTGCTGATGCTTAAGGAAAGTGCCATCGCGATACTCGTTTAATGCCGTTTCAATTTCTTGCCGGGTGTTCATTACAAAGGGGCCGTACCCGACCACGGGCTCACCGATCGGCATGCCTGTCAGGACTAAGCATCTTGCGCCCCCAGCGGTCGCTTTGATTTGAAGCCTATCGCCTTCCTCAAAAACCGCAAGGCCTGGCGCCGGGAGATTCTGAACTTGCACATCCAAGCCCCCCTCAAATACGAAAAGCGCCGTATTCGCCTCCTCCTCTACATCCAAGCGCAGCGTGGCATTGGGAGCAAGCTGAACATCCGCCATCTGTGCAATAGGCTGAAGTTCGGTCAAGGGACCGCTGACTAATGGGTGGCCATCACTGCGCCAATCACCGGCAATTGCCACGAGCGAAACACTGTCAGACGTATAAACAGGCAAATAGCTCGCTGGGACATCGCGATACCGAGGCGCATTCATCTTCTGTGCTGATGGCAGGTTAAACCACAGCTGAAAACCGTGAAGACCCTCGGTATCTTGCGTGGGCATTTCCGAGTGAATAACGCCTGAACCTGCCGACATCCACTGCACACCACCGTCACGAATCTCACCGCGGTTACCCATGCTGTCCTCGTGGATAATCCCGCCCGACAACATGTAGGTCAGGGTTTGCATACCTCTGTGCGGATGTGATGGAAAGCCTGCGCTGAAGTCTTCTCGATAGGGCGAGCGCAACTCGTCGACCATCAGAAGCGGGTCAACAGTGGGGACACCCATGAGAGCAACACGTTTTATGGCAACACCGGCGCCATCGGTTGTGGCCTGTGCGGGATTAAAAGCAGTGATGCGTCGAGTCGTCATACAACGAGACCGTGGATCACGACGCGAGCAGCGTGTCACGCAACTCGAGCAATGCACGCTGACGGGCTTTGAGGTGTTCAGACGGTAAGGTGACTGATATTCCTCTCGTCACTCGTCGGATTCGATCGAGCGTCTTGGAACTCGGTGTAGACATTTTTTCAGCAATCGCCACCATATCGCTCATCTTGGCCCAGCAATTCAGGACGACATCACAACCTGCCGCTTGTGCCTCGCGAGCAAGATCGCCGATGTCACCCCACAGCGCCTTCATATCAAGATCGTCGCTCATCAACAGTCCGTCGAAACCTACTTCGGATCGAATGACGTCCTGTATCACTTTGTGGGAAAGCGTGGCACATCGCTCGCTGTCCCAACACTCGTAAATGACATGAGCCGTCATTGCCATAGATGCATTGGCCAACGCCTTAAACGGGATTAGATCGTTATTCAGTTCTGTGAGCGACGCACCCACCTGAGGTAGTGCCAGATGGGAATCCGCCGCGGCACGCCCATGGCCAGGAATGTGTTTGATAACACCATCAACTCCGGCGGCCAAAAGACCCTCTAAGCACGCACGACCGAGTGCCGAAACGCACTCAGGGTCGCGCGAGAAGGCGCGATTACCAATTACATCGTGCGCACCGTCCACCGGCACATCAAGCACAGGCGCGCAGGTCACGGTAATACCCACCTCAGTAAGATCGAGCGCCAACGCTTCGAAATTTGCGCGACAGGCGCGAATCGCAGCCTCCGGATTTTGTTCAAACAGCGACTCATAAATAGCGGCAGACGGGTAGCTCAACCATTCGGGAGATTGCATTCGGGCGACACGCCCGCCCTCTTGATCAATCAAAATAGGCAAAGATGAACTACCGTGAAGTTCACGCAGGTCATCGGTCAACCGGCGAAGCTGATCGCGATTCTCCACATTCCGTCCAAACAAAATGTAGCCCATTGGCGCTGAATCGCGGAAGAAGTCACGCTCAGACGAACTGATAGCGAGACCTTCAATACCAAAAATAGCCGGTGTCATGATGCTTCTCCGACTAACGCTTTGGGTCGCAGGCTTGCCATCACACGCGCACTACTAACTGCAAGAGCGGCTTCACTCCAGGAGACATCTTCGAACCTCAACCATACCCATCCCGCTGTGGGTAGGTTATCGAGTTCAAGACTGGGGCATTGGTGATTAATAAAATCGGTCATTGCAGGATTGTGGCCAATAACCGCAACGTTATCCAACCCATCATCACACTGGCTGAGCCAATCTCTGAGCTTATCCCATGAGAACGTGTAGAGCGCCCTCTCCTCTGATACATGGGACTTCATGAGTGTCGGCCAACCCTCTGACAATCCTCGGTACGTCTCTCTCGCACGTCGTGCCGTGCTGACAAAAAAAGTTGGGGGGTGCGGCACGCGTGCCGCCATTGCCCGCCCCGTAATTGGTGCAGCACGCAGCCCCCGGGTGTTCAACGGACGCTCGTAGTCGGCGAGGTGGGGCTCATCCCAAGAAGACTTTGCATGGCGAATTAAGTGCAGGTCTCTGATCAAGAGGCAGACCCTCTATTCGAGGATAAATAAATGGACCTTCTTTTTGCCCAAACGCGTTATATAAAAGCGCCCGTGCAATGCAG
>CBFIHK010000025.1:0-28197 GCA_965662305.1 Luminiphilus sp. | reverse complement strand
AATGAGCCCGCCAGTACAGGATTCCGCTGTGGTAACGAACATATCCTTTTCGATTAATGCTCGTTGCAGCGCCATGGCCAATTGGTCGCTATCCTCGCCAATGATGTGATCACCAATAAGCTCGGTAAGTAGGGTTTCGGCACGGTCGCGCGCTTCAAGAAGGGACTCATCGTAGACCTGAAGCTTTAATTCAAGTTGAGGTAGGCCAGACCGGAAGCCGAGCACGACCCCCTCAGGCCACTCACTGCTGCGTGCGTTGACTAACTCTTGAATGGTGGATTCGCCGATACCGAAGGTCTGGAGACGACGAATGTAGGTTGTACCGGAACCCACACGAGCGCCAATGCGTTCACAAATTTCCGGAAGCATCGCCGCCAGCTCTACAGGGACACCCGGTGTGGTGATCACTAAACAGCCTTCTATCTCTACGGCAAATCCAACCGCACTGCCAATGGGGTTATCCACAAGCTCCGCCGAAGTAGGCAAATGCGCTTGTTTCAAGTTGCTCGCGTTGAGTTCTAATCCGCGTTTCTCACACCATTCTTCAAGGTGCGCTATTGCGTCGGGATGATCCGCGAGTTGCTCACCTGCAACTTCCGCGACTACCTCTGCGGTTAAATCGTCTTCCGTGGGTCCAAGTCCGCCGTTGATGATGACGACGCCTGCCTCTCGGCAGAGGGCTCTCAGGCTTGCGCGCAGGAGTGCCGGGTCATCACCCACCGTGATCTTTTTGCTGACGGCTATTTGTCGCTCGCCCAAAGCGAGCGCAATGCGAGACGAGTTGCTGTCTACAGTGTCACCACTCATGAGCTCATTACCGGTGAGCAGTAGGGCAACGTTTTTATGCTGTGACATAGATTTCCTCGGTTCAGTGGACAAGCAAGACGGCGCGATAATTGCACCCATCAAACGTGAATTAGAAATCAGCGTTTCCGGGTGTTCTCGGGAAGGGAATAACATCTCTGACGTTTTCCATGCCTGTGATATAGGCCACCAGTCGCTCAAATCCGAGACCAAATCCAGCGTGTGGGACCGTACCGTAGCGGCGCAAATCTCGATACCACCAAAGTGTCTCTTTAAGGTCCGCATCCATCCGTGCGTCGAGTACATCGAGTCGCTCTTCACGCTGACTTCCACCGATGATTTCACCAATACCGGGCGCCAGGACATCCATTGCGGCAACAGTTCGCTCGTCGTCATTGAGGCGCATGTAGAAGGCTTTAATGTCGCGGGGATAATCAGTCACAACCACGGGTGCTTTGAAATGCTCCTCCGCCAAGAAACGCTCGTGCTCGGAGGCCATGTCGATTCCCCATTCAACGGGGAACTCAAACTTCTTGCCTGATTTCAGCAAAATATCGATGGCGTCTGTGTAAGTGACCCTGACGAAGGGGTTGTCCACGATATTTCCTAATCGCTCGAGTACCGTCTTGTCGATGCGCTGCTGGAAAAAGCCTAGATCAGTTTCGCAATCCTTAAGCACTCGCGACGTCACGGACTTGAGCAAGCGCTCTGCAAGTGACGCGTTATCCGCAAGATCGGCAAAAGCTACTTCAGGCTCAACCATCCAGAACTCTGCTAGGTGACGAGAGGTATTGGAATTCTCTGCTCGGAATGTGGGCCCGAAGGTGTAGACCTTATTCATCGAGAGGCAGTACGACTCGACAGCGAGCTGGCCCGATACGGTTAGGTAGGCGTCACCACCAAAGAAGTCCTGCGATGTATCTACTTGTCCGCTGTCCGTGCGTGGCAGATTGTTTAAATCGAGTGTGCTGACCCGAAATAGTTCACCTGCGCCCTCGCAGTCGCTTGCGGTGATGATCGGCGTGTTTACCCAGTAAAAGTCTTCACTGTGGAAGAAATCATGGATGGCGTTCGCCAATGTGTGGCGTACACGAGTGACTGCACCGAAAGTGTTTGTGCGTGTGCGCAGGTGCGCTTGCGTTCGGAGGTATTCAAAGGTGTGGCGTTTTTTTGCAATCGGATACGACTCGGGGTCATCCACGTCACCAATCAATTCAACGTTCGTTGCCTGAATCTCCACGGCTTGACCGCCGCCCTGTGAGGCGACGAGTTCGCCAGTGACGCAGACAGCGCAGCCCGTGGAGAGCTTCAAGACGTCTGACTCGTAATTGGCTAACTCTTTTGGAGCAACACACTGCAAACTGTCAAAGTGGCTTCCGTCATTGACTGCCAAAAACGATATTCCCGCCTTCGAGTCTCGTTTCGATCGGAGCCAGCCGTTGACGCTGACCTCGGTGCCGATAAGCGAGCTGTCAGTAAGAAGTTGTTTAACGAGGTGTAGCTTGTCCATTGTGGATTAATCCTGCGCGCTGGATGGAGTTAAATGAATTGTCGGGGGCTATCTTAGGCCATTTCGATTTAGGCTATTTCGTTTTTGGCCATTTCGTTTTTGGCTATTTCTGGCTCTAAGCTGTTTCTTGCTCGTTAGAACCAGCGCCATCATTTCCGCTCATACCGTTTTCATGGTTTGCGGTATCCGGAGTCTTAGGTGCTTTTTGTGACTCCTCGGCGATAACCGAAAAAGCCGCTTGCGCACCACGTGGCTTGTCGGCAGGGAGGTACTCGACGGCGACCGCCTGTCCCAAAGCGAATCGAGCGTTTTTACTGGAGAGCGACATTTCCCACTTATCAAAACTGAATTTGTCTTTGTGGCTTCTTAAATCAACAACACCTTCTAGACCGTTCTCATCGAGCCGCACGGTAAAGCCTGAGGTGTTGATATGGACGATTGAGCCCTCAAAGACTTTTTCACCGTTAGCAGCGCATTTACTCAGGTAGTTACAGGTCAACCAGTTCTGTGCGCTCTTTACCGCTTGGCGATTTTTTGCGCTGGCCTGATTGATGGCATCGAAAACTGTGGCTGGCGCAGCGGTAATCGAAGAATCTCCGAGCATGGCTTTTAGCTGGAGGTGTACACAGTAATCCAGTGCTTTCCGCAGCGGTGAAGTGCCATTGGTGTAGAGCTCTACAGCCATACCCATGTGCGGTGCAGGCTTAACACTAAAACTAGCCCTCGACATCAATCGATTGATCATTGCACGCAGGGGACGTTCGCCGCTTGCTGCATTGAGACCGTTTATCAGCGTTCGAAACCCCTCGGTGGTCGCGAAATCCGTGTCCCCCATCTCGGGTAGGTATCGTGAAAGAAATTCTTTGGCTTCATCACTTTTATCGCGTCGTATGCCCGCATGAGTCACGAAAGGCCCTGGCTTATCCGCTGCCCTTAGTTGACTTGCGATCGCCTTGTTAGCGGCCACCATGCACTCTTCGACCAGAATTTGTGAGATGCGTTTATCGACGGGTTCAATGCTGCCGATTTGTTTCGCATCATCGAGAATCCAGCGGAAATCAGTTCTATGCTCGATGACTAGTTCGTTTTGCTCACGCCAGGATCTAAGCGCCCCAAAACAGGCGTTTAAGTTGGAAATTTCGGCAGAAAAATCGTGATCCGTTTCATCGGTAATGGCACTGTCAACTTCCTGATAACTCAGTTTGGCCTTTGAGCGAACCGTGCCAAGTGATACCGAAGCATCAGTGGTCTCGCCACTTGCTGCGATGGTCAGTTGGCAGACGACAGCGGGTCGATCCTCATCCGGTGCAAGTGCGGCTGGCTTTGAAACAGAGTCCGGAAGCATCGGAATGGCGGCTCCGTGAAAATAGTGCGAGGTTCCGCGTTCCGCAACAATTTTGGTCATCTCGCTGGAGTGTCCGATTGCCGCGGTTGGATCGGCAATCGCAACGAACAGTTTCCAGCCATCGCCTTCGGGCTGCGCACAGATGGCATCATCGATATCGACAGTGGAGGGAGCGTCGATGCTGACAAGTGGTAGGTCACGGAAATCCGTTCGCGTGACGGTACTCTCCTGAACCGTTTTCAGCGCGTTATCCAGCGAGGCTACAGCGGGCTTTGCGAGATACCTTGCAATACCTGCACGCAACGCGCAGTACTCGTTTTCGATCCCTGGGGTACTTGCGTTACCAAGGTTTTGAAGTACTTTTACCGAGGGCTTCCCGTCGTTGAAGGGATGTCGCTGCAACTGGCACTGCACTAGATCGCCATGCTTTGCTCCCGATCGCGCATTCGGCGAAATGAAAAGCCATCGCGTGAAGTTGGTGAGTTCGGGTATGTCGGGTGCGATGAAAAAGGCCTTACCTTTCTGGATAACCTCCCCTACGAAGCAGTCGACTGAAGTACTTATTAATTTTTCTAATTCGCCTGCCGTTTGCTCTTTTGTCTTTTTGTCC
The DNA here is from genome assembly GCA_965662305.1 of Luminiphilus sp. Taxonomy (GTDB): domain Bacteria; phylum Pseudomonadota; class Gammaproteobacteria; order Pseudomonadales; family Halieaceae; genus Luminiphilus. The sequence goes on along the minus strand of CBFIHK010000025.1, from coordinate 23,928 downwards.
TTGGACGTTACCGGCTTGATAACAATCGAAACACGATCGCCCGGCAGTACGCGTTGCATTTCGTCCGGTGCAAGAAAGATCTCCCGGTTGTCATCAAGCACTACGAAGCCAAAGCGATGACGCGTGGCTTTAACTGTTCCCTCCGCGTACTCTTTTTCGGCTTCGATTTGATCTTTAAGGCCCTGAAGCTGGGAAAGGGCGTTTTTATCTAGCATTTCCGGGTGATTCTCTTGGGTATCGCTTATGGCTGTTTCGTTTTGATGTCTCATTGGCAGCCACAGTCGTGTATGCGGCTTGCGGATCCTTTTTCTCACTGGTGACAGTGTTGGCAGTGTTGACTTCGACGTCAGGATGTCGCGGGCTTGACGGCACCGTTTCGGTTGCGCCGACACATTAATACATTAAAGACTAAATCCTAGCTGACAGGCGGTGACTTTTCACGTTTTTATCGGGAACAAAATCGTCGCGCGAAAAAACCTGTGTCGTTGATTGACATGTTGGTCAGGCATGGCTTTACTGAAAGCGCGTGAAATAACGCCCGAAATTTTTAGAGTAGGACGACTTATTGGTAATGACGCCGAGCCCGAATGCCTTGACGTTTCGTTCCATCCAACAACGCCGCGATATCATTGCAGCGACCTACTCTCGATCGCTCTATTTTTCATATCCCTATTTTCCAAAGCCGTACTTTCAAACTCAGTTCGATAAGCTTTATAACTCGAACCCGGGCCAGTGCGTGGCGCATCATGAGCGAAACCGCTTGGAAGTGAGCCATGCGATTGGTATTCGTTTTTCAATGCAACTACCGGAGATCCTATGCAGCAATCCGTAACCTTGCCAAACGACCTATCTAAGCTAGCACCTGCAGGGGTGAAGACATATGTGCTCGATACTAACGTGTTGTTGCACGATCCGACGGCAATAACGGCTTTTGCTGAACACCGTGTCGTAATTCCAATGACCGTTTTGGAAGAACTCGATCACATTAAAGATAGACGCGATAAGTCGGTGAGTCGTGAGGCGCGAATCGCGATACAGATGATTGACAAGGTTGTTGGTTCCGCTGCACCTCAAGCGATTCAAGCAGGCGTTGATATTCCCGGCTCAACACTCTCAGGAGACCTTGGTCGGCTCGCGATTTTCCCGGACCAACTGCTTGATGCGAATGACAACGTGCCGTTTTTGGATAGCACCCAAGATCAGGCAAATGACAATCGAATTATTAACGTCGCCCTCAAACATCAGAGCGAGCACCCAGACGAGTTTGTTTGCTTGGTGACGAAAGACATCAACATGCGCATTAAGGCCAAAGGATCGGGGCTGGAACATGTCGAGGATTACCGACATGATCGCGTGCTTGATGACATCGACCTGCTGGCAACGGGCTATAAAAAAAGTGTGGGTGATTTTTGGGACGGTATCTTAGAGGTTGATACGGTCAGAGAGGACAACATTACGTTGCACCGTATTCCTCGTGTGGAACTGCCCGAGGCCTATCCCAACCAATTTTTATACGATGACAACGGTTTTATTTCTTTCGTCGATCACGTCGATGCGGATTATGTCTACGTAGCAGTGGATAGCCGCGACAATCTCATGAATCAGCGATTTTGGGGGTTGGCACCGAGGAATCTAGAGCAGGCGATGGCGATGCGCCTCCTTGATAACGATGACCTTGATATGACAGTCCTAACCGGACCCGCAGGATCAGGAAAAACGTTGTTAGCACTTGCTTATGGACTCCACGCGATTCTCGAGCAAAAGAAGTACAACAAGCTGATTGTCGCGCGATCGACACCCCCGATGGCCGAGGAAATCGGCTTCTTACCAGGGACCGAAGAGGAGAAGATGGCACCCTGGCTTGCTGCCTTCGACGATAACCTGGAGATTTTGCATGGCGCCGATGAGTGCTCCTTTGGCAGTATTGATTACGTCAAGGAACGCGCAAATATTCAGTTCAAGTCGTTGAACTTTATGCGCGGCCGGTCGTTTAACGGTGCCTATATTATCATCGACGAATCTCAAGGGCTGACGCAGTTCCAACTTAAATCCATCATCAGCCGCGTGGGGGCTGATTCAAAAATTGTGGTTTTGGGTAATCTTGCGCAGATCGATAATAAATATATCTCGCCGCTGACCTCGGGACTCACATACTTAGTGGAAAGAGCGAAACCCTATCCTCACGCAGGGATAATGCATATCAATGGTATTGTTAGGTCGCGGCTCGCAGCGTTCGCCGAAGAGAATTTGTAGTGGTAGTCGGCGCACGCTTGCCGCTGTATAACTCATCCCCTGTTATCCGTTTGCAAAAACGGGGAAGCGTGTGTTGATTTGCCTACCGTGATAGGGAGCAAGTTTCGTTATCAACATTTCGCTTGATGAACGCTCTCAGTAAGGTTTGCTGAACGTTACGATGAATCAAAGCATATGAGCGGCTGGCGTGTTTCGTGATTGGTGGCCCTAGCTTCTCGGCGCTTAGGGTATAGGTTATGCGATCAGGCTATCCAGAACACGCTTTTTGGTGAGCAGACCACTGATCAATCTAGTCGAAGAGCAGGAATTCAATTCTCGCTTCCAGAGCCCAGGCGCCTTTCCTTGATGCGTCAGGCTCATCAATACGGTAGTTGAAGGTGGGTTCGAGTTCGAAAAATAAAAACTTCCTTAAAGCTTGCGCTCTAAATCGCAAACCAATTTGATAGTTGTTCACATAATTGCGAGGTTTGGTTTGGCCTTGCGCTTCGACGTACAAAAACGATGCGCGCTCAAACCCATCGTCATTGGTCCACTGTCGCACCCGGCCAAAATTGGTCGACCACGCTGCTCCCTGGGCGTCGCGACCGTACAGCACCCTATTCTGTGTTCTCAAGAGAGACGTATCTGACAGCACATAATCAACATCAAACTTAGTTGTCGTGTAAGCACCATCATCTAGATCGTATTGCGCACGCTGGGAGAAGCGCAGTGCAGTCTTCGGATTCAGTTTTGTGTGATAACGGTATTTGATTCCCGGCTTCGGGCCAGAGCTTGAAAGCCCCACGGTGAAGTCTGTCCGGTGCTTGCCGCTTACGCTCTCGTCTAAATTAACCTGCAAGCCAACTTGGCTTTGAGATGGGTCATTTTGGTCGCCGCGGATCAATTCGTCGGGGTCATCGCCTCTAAAAACGAGATCGACGCGGTTTGCGAGACGCGGCAAGTCTATTTTACCCCCAATGGTGACGCGATTTTGATTGGGAAGCCGCTCATCCCACTGGGTGCTTGCTTTGATCCTCAGTCGGGACTCAGCCATTTCCGCATCGCCCTCGACATCACCGAAAAACCCATCTACCCAGCGCGTGAGAGCCATGGTTTGGTCGGTAGCGAAGCGATGACTTGAGTCCACCCATCCTGGCTGGCGAGACTCAACGGCTTCCTCACTGATTGTGTGGGCATCCATCTCGCTGTTGTCCCGTGTCTGATCCTCGGCATGAGCAGATGCTGCCAACAGACAAAGAGTGGCAAACAATGAACGTCGAAAGAGCGTTGCAAAAGACACGCTGTAGATCTTCATACTTCCAGTCTATGTCAAAAAAACAGATCAGTGCGATTTGTCGGTAATGTCATTAACGATATTTATAAAGCTCTCGTAACGATCTTGCGAGAGATCTCCCGTCTCTAATGCATTTAGCACCGCGCAGCCTTGTTCGACTAAATGGCGGCAATCTCGGTATTTGCACCGGTCTATGAACGGCTGAAATTCTCTAAAACCTGGCGCTACCTTTTCTGCGGCAACGTGCTGCAGGCCAAACTCTCTTATGCCGGGAGAATCTATAATTAGGCCACCCTCCGGTCTGCGAAAAACCTCGGTTGTCGTCGTAGTGTGTTTGCCTTTTAGAACACTCTCTGACAAAGCGCCAACTCTGAGGTTTTGATCAGGTATGAGTCGGTTGATCATTGATGATTTGCCAACACCACTCTGTCCTACAAAGACGGCCGTTTGCCCACTCAACAAATCACTCAGGGCTTTGGTGGACTCATGATCTGGGCCCGTCTCAATGACTGGGTAGCCGATCTTTTTGTAGCGGTGCAGTAGTTCACGGCTATCTGGATTGGACGGTACTAAGTCTGATTTATTGAGTGCAATAACGGTCTCAATACCCTCTAGGTAGGCCGCGACCAAATAACGATCGATCAAATTTCCGAAGGGTCCAGGCTCTGGCGCGATGACAATAATGATGAGATCGACATTGGCGGCCACAGCTTTGAGCTGGCCGCGCATATCGGGTCGTTTTATTTCCGATTGACGTTCGAGTTGTGTTGAAACCACAGCGCCCTGTTTGTTTTTTTGCCAGAGAACACGATCTCCTGCGACAAGGTGAGCCAGATTGGGCCGCAGGTGACAGCGATGCACTTCATGGTTTTCATCCATAACAACGGCAGCTTTGCTGAAGCGGGCGATGATGATGCCCTCGAGGTCTTCTCCCTCACCCAGCAACGAATTCTCCCTGCGTTTCTCCGCATTTTTCTCGATTTGCCGTCGTTGCCTGTCCGTTAGTCGCCGATTTGCCATTGGTTCAGTGTAACCTGTCGTAATGATCCCGTTGGCGGGATTTAACTATTTTTGTGGAGTAGTGGTTCATGAAAAACGAGCAGCGGTTAATTTGGGTTGACATGGAGATGACGGGTCTTGATCCCGATATCGACGTGGTGATCGAGATTGCCAGTATTGTGACTACCACAGACTTAGATGTGCTGGCGGAGGGACCTGTGATTGCCATCCATCAGAGCGATGCCACGCTCGCGAGGATGGATGAATGGAATACCCGAACGCATGGTGAATCTGGCCTGGTTGATAGGGTGCGAGCGAGCTCTATAGATGAAGCGGCTGCCACCGATCTGACTCTAGAATTCTTCAAAGAGTGGGTCCAGCCCAACACATCGCCAATGTGCGGAAACTCAATCGGCCAAGACCGCCGTTTTATGGCGAGGCATATGCCGAAGCTTGAGGCATTTTTTCATTACAGAAACTTAGATGTAACTACGCTCAAGTTGCTCGCAGGCTACTGGCGGGCAGATCTTCCTGCGCACCCTAAACAAAATGCGCATGAGGCGTTGGCAGATATCCGCGAATCGATCGAGGAGTTGCGGTATTACCGGGAGCACCTCATCCGAAGTGCATAAGCTTTTTTAGAGTGTCTGCCTTTGATACTGATAGCGTGATGTAACAAAGGTCTGATTGGCAGAGCAGTTACCATTGTTATCACCTTTGCGACTTGGCCATCTTGGCTCCTTGGCCCTTTCACCGGGAGCACTGTAATCGGGAGCTCGCTAGACGGAGGAGAGGTGTTCTGGACTCTGGGCTTGGATTCAGTGCTCCGCTAACCCATGTTGGGTCAGCGCCCAAGACACATGTTCTCGAACGATTGCTGAGGGATGGTCCGCACGAGCGTTTAAGGCGCTGATCACTGAGTCTGATGTTTCGGCGTTACCCAGCGCAATAGCGATGTTTCGCAGCCAACGCTCGTGTCCAATGCGCCGGATGGGCGAACCTTGCAGTCGCTGCTCGAACTCGTCCTCGCTCCATGCAAATAACGACACGAGATCGGGGGTGGCGAGATTGCCTCGGGGTTCGAAATCGGGCTCTTTGCTGATCGAAGCGAATTTATTCCACGGGCAAACCAACTGGCAGTCGTCGCACCCATAAATGCGATTACCCATTTTTGATCGCAATTCAGGATCTATCGAACCTTTATGCTCGATGGTGAGATAGGAAATGCAGCGCCGCGCATCCAAAACAAACGGTGCCACGAAGGCATCGGTTGGACAGGCTTCTAAGCAGGCACTGCAACTGCCACAGTGCTTCTCTCTTTTTGGCTCAGAGTGAGGTAGTGGTATGTCGGTATATATTTCACCGAGAAAAAAATAGGACCCGGCCGATTCGTTGATGAGCATGGTGTTCTTCGCAATCCAGCCCATGCCTGCCTGTTCTGCAATAGCGCGCTCGAGCACTGGTGCACTATCTACAAACGCTCGGAATTCTCCCGAGGCGAGCTCTGTTCGAATTCGTTCAGCGAGCTTTGCCAGCCTGCTCCGTATTAGCTTGTGATAGTCGCGTCCCAGTGCATAGCGGGAAATAAATCCCTTGTCGCTAGACGCCATCACCTCCCACGAATCTTCTGCTTCTGGTAGATAATCCATGCGGCACGATATGACGGTGCAGGTGCCGGGAACCAATTCGTCGGGGCGGCTACGTTTAGTGCCATGGCGCGCCATCCAATCCATGGTTCCTTCGTATCCAGCGTCGAGCCATTTTTGCAGATAGCCTTCGTGCGCACCCAAGTCGACACCGGTAAAGCCGACATCCTGGAAACCCAGTTCTGCCGCCCAGTTTCTAATGGTTGCGATTAATTCGTTGTCGTTCTCGGTTTTCACTCAAACATTGTGACAGATAAGGGGTTGAGCAAGGTACACTCCGCGCATGGAGATCGAAGCACCCGTTATGACCTTCTTGAAAGACGAGCAGGAAACCGTTGCATTGGGGGGCGCATTGAGCGCTGCTCTCCTGCCGGGCGCAGTTATCTTTCTCGAGGGCGATCTGGGTGCCGGCAAAACAACGCTTACCCGCGGTGTGCTCCGAGCGCAGGGTCATGAAGGTGCAGTCAAAAGTCCGACCTACACCTTGTGCGAGCCTTACCTCCTCTCAAGTGGACAGCAGTTTTGTCATTTCGACCTCTACCGTCTATCTGACCCAGAAGAGCTCGAATATTTGGGCTTTCGAGACTACCTTGCGTCAAGTGCGATTTTGTTTATCGAGTGGCCGAGTCGTGGCGAAGGGTGGTTGCCCACTGCGGACCTAACGGTCTGGCTCAGCGAGGTAAGCGGTGGGCGAGAAGTCTCGCTAACGGCAAATACCGAAATGGGTGAACTCATCCTCGATCGTTTTGAGGCGCAGAGCGCATGAGTCGATTCGTAAGGTTATTTCATAATGTTTTGGCAGCCGTTGTTGCCCTCTCCTTTATCGTGGCAGAGGCTAGCGCCACCGTTGAAGTTAAGGATGTCCGTTTGTGGCGCGCGCCTGACCACACTCGAATTGTCCTCGATCTTACGGGTCCTACGACACATAGTGTGATGGAGCTCAAGGGGCCGGACAGACTGGTTCTCGATGTAAAGAATGCTGCATTGCAAGGTGTTTTGACGGACCTGCCACTTGAGGGAACACCGATTACGCGCGTCAGATCAGGAATTCGTGGTGGCGAGGATTTGCGCGTCGTGTTTGATCTTGCAGCCAACATTGAGCCGTCGAGTTTCGAGCTAAAACCCAACGAGCGTACGGGTCATCGATTAGTACTCGATCTGTATGACACCACCCCCAAAGAGAAAGCCGAGGCACCCAAAAAACCTGCGAAGACCGTTCAACAAGTGGATACGCGCCGCCCAGTTGTGGTTGCAATCGATGCCGGGCATGGTGGGGAGGACCCCGGCGCTTCGGGCCCTAATAAACTGAGAGAAAAGACCGTGGTCTTGGCCATTGCCAAGCGATTGAAGAAAAAGCTGGAGGCCTCACCCAACTACCGTCCAGTCATGATTCGATCGGGCGACTACTACGTGAGCTTAAAAGGGCGCCGTGAATTGGCGCGCAAACATCAAGCGGATCTTTTTGTATCGATCCATGCAGACGCGTTTACGCACCCATCGGCTAACGGAGCCTCGGTTTATGCGCTTTCGACACGTGGAGCGTCATCGACAGCAGCACAGTTTTTGGCTGACAAAGAAAATGCAGCCGACTTGGTCGGCGGTGTAGCAGTTTCTGAAATGGATGATGTGCTTGCGGGTGTTTTGACGGATTTAGCGATGACGGCAACCCTGGACTCCAGTTTGAGTGTCGGTAAGGAGGTGTTGGAGGAGATGGGTGGCTTCGCACGACTTCACAAAAAGCAGGTGGAGCAGGCAGCGTTCTCGGTGCTTAAGTCTCCAGATATCCCCTCAATACTGGTTGAAACTGGCTTTATTTCAAATCCAAAGGAAGCCAGTTCGTTAAATAGCCGCGCTTATCAAGAAAAAATGGCCTCTGCTATTTATCGTGGTGTGGATCGCTGGTTCGAAGCTTATCCTCCGCCCGGTACGCTCTTTGCACGAAGGCCCGAGGGCGACGCCAGCAATCGCACGGTGACAGTCGCCAGAGGCGATACGCTGTCTGAAATTGCTCGAAGATATGACGTCTCCGTCGGTGACCTGCGTTCAATCAACTCGCTCAGCTCGAGCACTATTCGCGTGGGGCAAGTACTTAAGTTGCCGGAGTCCGGCTGATGACAGCCCCTAAAATCTATCAACTCGACAATCGGCTCGCTAACCAAATCGCGGCGGGTGAGGTTGTTGAGCGACCGGCATCGGTGGTGAAGGAGTTGTTAGAGAATGCCATTGATGCAAAAGCGACTGTGGTCTCGGTCGATATAGAAGAAGGCGGAGTCAGACGTATTCGTGTAACCGATAATGGAGTCGGTATTGCCGAAGCTGATCTATCACTGGCGCTCGCGCGTCACGCTACGAGCAAAATAGCCTCCATAGAGGATCTGGAGGCGGTCGCAACACTCGGGTTTCGGGGCGAGGCTCTGGCGTCAATTGCTTCGGTGTCAAAACTCTCTATCACCTCCAACACATCCGATTCCCCTGCGAACGGTCGCTCTGCCTACTGCGAGGGGCGTGAGATGCAGGTCAGCACCTCACCGCAGGCCCACCCGCGAGGAACTACACTCGATATTCGGGACTTGTTTTACAACACGCCCGCACGGCGGAAGTTTTTGCGGACGGAGCGCACGGAATACGCGCGTATTGAGGAGGTGGTCAAGCGAACTGCACTCGCGCACCCTGAGGTGGCTTTTGTGTTGTCGCATAATGGCAAGGTCATTCAGCGGCTTCCCGCTGGGTCGTCGGCTTCTGATCTTCAGCGGCGTGTCATTGGGGTCTGCGGCGAAACTTTTGCGCAACAGAGCGTGGTGGTTGATCGGGTGGCCCATGGATTATCGCTTCGTGGTTGGGTGGGTTTGCCAACGTTTTCACGTGCTCAGGCAGATCTGCAGTATTTCTTTGTCAACGGTCGAGTTGTGAAAGATAAGGTAATTACGCATGCAGTCCGTCAGGCGTACCGCGATGTCCTCTATGGAGGAAGACACCCCGCGTATGTGCTTTTCCTCGAGCTTGATGCCAGCCGGGTGGATGTCAACGTTCATCCCACGAAGCACGAAGTGAGGTTTCGAGATAGTCGATCTGTGCACGGTTTTGTATTCAGCACCTTGGGGCGAACACTGGCTGAAGTGAGACCGGGTGACCATACAAGCGAGGCCAACGTCAGCGATCGTGCCGAGAGCTCATTCGAACAGGTATCCATGGGTCTCGATATCCCGACAAGCCATGTTGCCAATGCGATTTCTCCAAGAGAAGAGGAATCGGTTTTGGAAAGGACCTCGCTATCGGACTCGGATGGCTCGTGGATTCAGGACTCCAGGGGATCCGCTTCTCACCTAATGCCCGCGCGAACGTCGGCAGCAGCAGGGCCGGTACCACAAAGTTCGGTCATGACGAATATGTCTGCAGGCGAGGTCCCGCCGTTGGGGTTTGCTGTCGCTCATTTGCACGGGGCTTATATCGTTTCGCAAAACGCCAATGGTATGGTGCTGGTGGACGCCCACGCAGCGCATGAGCGAATAACCTATGAGCGGTTAAAGGCTGCACGAGCCGCTAACGGGCTTGCAAGGCAGCCACTGCTTGTTCCGATATCACTGTCTCTTTCGAGTACTGAGATGGCCGCATTTGAAGAGTTTTCGGCGGTTTTCGATGGTTTGGGTTTGGTTGTCGAAATTGCGGGTGAGAACAATGTGTTGATCCGGGAGATTCCCGTTATTTTGGCCCGCGATAACGCAGAGCAACTGGTGCGTGACGTCTTGGCTGACTTGTCTGAAGTTGGACACAGCGATCGCCTATCTGCACGTATCGATGAGATTTTGGCCACCATGGCCTGCCACGGTGCGGTTCGCGCCAATCGCGCACTCTCTATTGGCGAGATGAACGCTTTGCTACGCGATATGGAAGTCACCGAGAACTCAGGTCAGTGTAATCATGGCCGACCGACATGGGTGCAACTTAATCACGACGAGCTCGACAAGCTGTTCTTGCGAGGCCGTTAAATGACGGATCCTCTGCTTTGTATCATGGGTCCCACCGCTGCGGGGAAAACCGATGCTGCGATCGCGCTTGCCGAGCAGTGCAATGCCGAGCTGATTAGCGTCGATTCAGCTCTCGTGTATCGGGGCTTGGAAATTGGCGCCGCTCAACCTGATTATCCTCACCATCTCATTGATATCCGAGATCCACTTGAGATCTATACCGCGGCAGACTTTGTAGAGGATGCTTTGGAGGCAGCGGAGGTCGTTCGTGCTCGTGGGAAAGTCCCCGTTTTTGTCGGCGGTACCATGATGTACTTCAAAGCGCTTCTTGACGGCCTCTCGGAAATACCGTCCACGGACCCTGAGGTTCGTGCAGCAATAGAGACGGAGGCTGCCGAGCAAGGTTGGTCTGAAATGCACCGGCAGTTGCGCGCAGTTGACGCGGTAACCGCCGACGCCTTACATCCGAATCACAGCCAGCGAATTTCGCGGGCGCTCGAGGTGTATCGTCAAACTGGTGTCCCCATGAGTCATTGGCGTGAGCGGTCCCAAGGGCAGCAGCGGGCAGCTATTTGTGTGGCACTGGCGCCCGCTGAGCGACAAATTCTGCACGAGCGGATTGAGGTCCGGTTCGACGCTATGCTTGCCAGTGGATTCCTTGATGAAGTCGAGGCGCTTTATTCCCGCGGCGATTTACATGTCGATTTACCGGCCATTAGAGCGGTCGGTTATCGCCAGCTTTGGTCACATTTGTCGCAAGAGTATTCGCTTGAAACTGCCAGAGATAAAGGGATTGCGGCGACTCGGCAGTTGGCGAAGCGTCAAATAACGTGGCTTCGGGGCTGGTCTGGTCTACACTTGCTGGACAGCGGTGCAAAAAATGTACAAGAACAGGTCAAACTTCGATTTAGGAACTACCTGTAAGCATTGCTGTCGTAGTAAACTACGCGCCCCCAAATTTTGGGGACATTGGGCCGCCTCGCTTTTTGCGGCCGTTGACATTTTAAGGAGCTCACATGTCAAAAGGGCAAACGCTACAAGACCCTTACCTCAACGCACTCAGAAAGGAGCGTGTTCAGGTATCTATTTACCTCGTGAACGGAATCAAACTTCAGGGCCAAATCGAATCGTTCGATCAGTTTGTTGTACTTCTCAAAAACACTGTCTCTCAAATGGTATACAAGCACGCTATCTCGACAGTTGTTCCCGCCCGCAATGTTCGAATCCCGATCGCTGCAAACGAGGAAGAGGCTGCCTGACATTGATCGCCAACGCGTCGCTGTAATACGCGTGCCGAACGTCAATGTTCTTTGAACTCCACTCAGGTGGCGAACGCGCTGTACTTGTTCAGATCGCACTCGATGGTGGTGCCAACGAGCCCGATCTCGGCGAATTTATTGAGTTGGTTCGATCCGCAGGTGGTGAGCCAGCCGCGGTTGTTCGCGGTTCTCGCCGCTCACCGACTGCGAAATACTTTGTCGGAGAGGGCAAACTCGAGGAAATTGCGGGTGAGGTCGCCAACGCGGAGGCTGAGCTGGTTGTTTTTAATCACGCTCTTTCCCCCAGTCAGGAACGCAATTTAGAGGCCTATTTGAAGTGTCGGGTCATCGCTCGAACGGGCTTGATTCTCGATATTTTTGCCCAGCGTGCCCGTACCCATGAGGGTAAGCTCCAGGTCGAGCTCGCGCAGCTTAAGCACACAAGTACCCGGCTGATTCGTGGATGGACCCACCTAGAGCGTCAGAAGGGTGGCATCGGCTTGCGTGGCCCGGGCGAAACCCAGCTGGAGACCGACCGCCGTTTACTGCGTGCGCGTGTGAGTGCCATTGAGTCGAGGCTCGATAAAGTTCGACAGCAGCGTGCGCAAAATCGCCGCGCGCGACAGCGGGCAGAGGTTCCTCTCGTTTCTTTGGTGGGTTACACCAATGCCGGAAAATCCACGCTTTTCAACACGTGGTCAGAGTCTGGGGTTTATGCTGCAGACCAACTATTTGCCACGCTCGATCCCACCTTGGCCCGTGTAGAGATTGAGGGGCTTGGTGGGGTGATCATCGCAGATACGGTGGGCTTTATTGCCGACCTCCCGCACACGTTGGTCGAAGCGTTTCGGGCCACACTTGAAGAGACCCTAAACGCGTCATTGTTGATTCACGTGATCGATGTGGCGGCGGACGATCGAGAGTTTTTGAAGTCTGAAGTGGAATCGGTGCTTGAGGAAATTGGTGCTGGCGATATTCCCCAACTGATTGTTTTTAACAAAATAGATTTGTTGGAGCGCGAGCCTAAGATAACCCGGGATAGTGAAGGCAAGCCCGATACCGTGTCCGTGAGCGCAAAGACCGGCGCAGGCCTCGACTTATTGCGCGATGCGATTGGCGAGCGCTTAGCAGGACGTTTTTTCACCGGTTGCGTTGATTTGAGCCCAATGCAGGGAAAGCTCAGAGCGGCGCTATACGAGCTCGGGGCTATTCAGTCAGAGGAGTGGCTGGACAACGGAAGTAGTTCCGTGAGTCTTCACTTACCTGACGCCGACTGGACACGTTTAAAACAACAGCATGGTTTTTAGGCCTTGAAACTTAATGTTTGGCCCCCAATCTTTAAGGTTTTGTTAGACTATGCGCACAGTTAATCGAGGAAACCGATATGTCGTGGAATGAGCCCGGTGGCGGTAATCGCCAGCGCGATCCCTGGGGTGGTAAAGATCAAGGACCGCCGGATCTCGACGAGGCGCTAAAAAAGCTCCAAGATCAGTTGAATGGCCTGTTTGGCGGTCGCTCAGGTGGTGGCAACTCTAAAGGTGCTGGTAGCTTGATTGGTATCGTTGCGGTCATCGCAATCACAGTGTGGGGTCTCATGGGCCTAACGCAGATTGGCGAGCAGGAGCGAGCAGTGGTACTGCGCCTTGGTGAATACAACCGTACAGCGCAGCCAGGTCTTTTTTGGTACCCGCGTGGTATCGATACGATTAGCCGCGTCAACATTACGCAGGTACGATCGGCACAGTTTCGCGAGACGATGTTGACTCAAGATGAAAACATCGTCGACGTTAGCATGTCCGTGCAGTATGTCATTGACGATCCAAAGAACTTTGTACTGGAGGTGAGAGACCCCGAGCGCTCGCTTCAGCACGCGGCGCAAAGTGCACTTCGCCATGTGGTCGGTGACAGTTCGATGGGCTTGGTTTTGACTGAGGGACGAGCCGCTATTGCCGTTCAGGTACGTGAACGATTGCAGCAGTATCTCGTTAGCTACACGACCGGTATCACGGTGCAGAAGGTCAACATCGACGACGCAAGCCCACCTTCACAGGTGCAAGAAGCCTTTGATGACGTGATCAAGGCGCGCGAGGACGAGGAGCGCGTTAAAAACGAGGCCGAATCTTATGCGAACGGTATTGTTCCCGAAGCGAGGGGTCGCGCTCAGCGTATCAAGGAAGAGGCGGAAGCTTACCGTCAGCAAGTCATTGCAAAGGCGACGGGTGAGGCACAGCGTTTTGATCAACTCTTAACTGAGTACGAGAAAGCGCCTGCGGTAACTCGCGAGCGTCTATACATCGATGCACTTGAGTCAGTACTCGCCAACACCAACAAGGTTATGGTGGACGTCGAGGGTGGTAATAATGTGATGTACCTGCCGCTCGATAAGCTGGCACCTGCGGCAGCAAGCGGCGCCATGGGTGGCGGCGCTACAAACCGCGGTCTGACCTCGCAGCAATTGAGAGAAGTGACCGACGCGGTAACCGAGCAATTGCGTCGCGATCTTGGTAGTCGTACAACACGGGGAGGACGTTAATCATGTCGAGACAAAATCTAATCGGCACGTTTTTATTTTTGACCTTTGTCGTCCTGAGTAATTCGGTTTTCGTGATCAGCGAAACTCAGCGTGGCGTTCTACTCAAGTTTGGCGAGGTTGTGAACTCGGACCTAGAGCCAGGCCTGCACTTCAAGATTCCTTTTGTGGATTCGGTTCGCAAGTTCGATGGGCGTATTTTGACCGTAGACTCATCGCCTGAGCGGTTCTTTACGCAGGAGCAGAAGCAGCTCATCGTTGACTCCTACGCAAAGTTCCGCGTCGTGGATACCGCGAAGTACTACACTGCAACAAACGGCGAGGAGTTTCGCGCAGCAGCACTGCTGTCTCAGCGAATTAACGACGACCTGAGAAACCAGGTTGCGGGTCGTAGCGTTCAGGAAGTGGTATCGGGCGAGCGCGATCAGCTTATGGACGCGGTAAAGGCGCGTCTGAACGAGACCGTGCTAACGGAGCTCGGTGTTGAAGTCATCGACGTTCGCGTGAAGAAAATCGATCTTCCAAACGAAGTATCGCAATCGGTTTATCGCCGAATGAACGCCGAGCGCGAAAAGGAAGCGCGCGAGTTGCGGTCAGAAGGTAAAGAGATTGCCGAGGGAATGCGTGCGGAAGCCGACCGTAAAGTAACTGTGATTGAGGCGGAAGCGGTTCGTGACGCGGAGATTATTCGAGGTGATGGTGACGCGACAGCGACACGTATCTACGCGGAATCCTTCAATCGTGACCCCGAGTTTTACGCCTTTGTTCGAAGTTTGAACGCATATCAGGAGACCTTTGCTGGTGGCGGAGACATCATGTTGTTGCAGCCAGACAGCCAGTTCTTCCAGTATCTAAGAGATCCAAAAGCCGGACAGTAATCTTCCACTGTATCTCTAGGGCCGGACCAGCGATAATACGCAGGTTCGGCCTTTTTTTTGCGCGTGCAATCGCGGCTTCATTGCTTGGAACTAAGACATGAGTGACACGACACGATGGTTGCTCCCTAACGGGATCGATGAGCTTTTGCCTGAGCAGGCAAGGCGTGTCGAGCATTGTCGTCGCCGGCTTCTCGATATTTGTGCGGGGTGGGGCTACGAGTATGTCGTACCGCCGCTCGTTGAGTTCAGTGATTCACTCTTGGTCGGCCTCGGTGCAGACCTCAATGAACTTACTTGTAAGTTCGCTGATCGAGAAACGGGAAAAACGCTCGCAGTCCGGGCGGATATTACCCCTCAAGTGGCGCGCATCGATGCCCATAGCTTGGGGCGCACAACTGTCACACGACTAAGTTACGCGGGTTCAACTTTGAAGAGTGTTGCTAACTCGATACCTGCTGATCGCAGCCCTGTACAAATGGGCGCTGAAATTTTTGGCGCTGCCGATATAACTGCCGACGTTGAGGTGGTCGATTTGCTGCTGTCGCTTGTGACTCAGAACGGCCTGTCAGACCTTACATTCGATATTGGCCATGTCGCTTTTTGTGATCTCGTCCTTGACGCTACCGGTTTGGACCGTGAGCAGCGCGAGACAGTTCTTTCACTTCTCGCGCGAAAGGCAACATCCGAGTTAGATCGATTTTTGATGAAGCTGAGTGATCAGAGCGAGCGCGATCAGGTCCAGTTACTTGCCAGTATGCACGGCGGTCGCGATGTAATCGCCAGAGCGAGAGAAGGGTTCGCTGATGTGTCGGGTGTCGGTGCACTCATGGATGACCTTGAGGCAGTCCTGGCTAGTTGTGATCGAAACGGCAACGTGAATGTATACATCGATCTCACTGAGGCACATGGCTATCGTTACCACTCTGGTGTGGTTTTCGCGCTGTATGCTCGGGAGCTCGGTGCGCCGATTGCCAAAGGCGGTCGTTACGACGGTGTTGGCGAAGCCTTTGGTCGATCTCGTCCTGCCACGGGTTTCGCGATTGATTTGAAGGCATGGTCAATGCTCGCAGAGACCCCGGAGGTCGCTAATACATTTGTGTCATCACCTGCTGTCGATTGTAGGGAGTTACTGGCTGCCGAGTCGGAGTTGAGAGCGGGTGGTAAGGTCGTGATCAAGGCCCTAGGTGGTTCGATAGATCCCCGATGTGAGCAGCAACTTGTTCGAATTGAAGATAAATGGCTACTGAAGCCAGCGGAGAAAAACTAATGGGTCGTAATGTGGTTGTGCTCGGTACGCAGTGGGGCGATGAGGGCAAGGGCAAAATTGTTGACCTGCTCACTGAGCAAGCGGCTGCCGTTGTTCGCTTCCAGGGTGGGCATAACGCAGGACATACATTGGTTATCGACGGCGAGAAGACGGTTTTGCACGTCATTCCCTCCGGGATTCTCCGTGAGGATGTTGAGTGCCTTATTGGCAACGGTGTTGTGCTCTCAGCAGAAGCATTATTAAAAGAGATCAACCAACTGGAAGCGCGTGGCGTTCCTGTTCGTGAAAAGCTAAAAATTTCGTCTGCCTGCCCACTGATTTTGCCCTATCACGTCGCGTTAGATCAGGCGCGTGAGGCGAAGCGAGGCGAGAAAAAAATTGGCACGACTGGCCGAGGTATTGGCCCTGCCTATGAGGATAAGGTGGCACGACGCGGACTTCGCCTTGGTGACTTGAAAGATCCCAAGCGTTTCGCCGATACCCTCCGTGAGGTCCTCGACTATCACAACCATGCATTGGTTCATTATTACGGTGCAGAGGCACTGGACTTTGACAAGGTACTCGCCACGGCGCTTGAGGAGTGTGGGCAGCTTCTTCCTATGATGGCTGACGTTACAACCCGGCTTCATGAGCATCGTGAGGCGGGCGCCAACATCATGTTCGAGGGCGCGCAGGGCTCACTCCTTGATATTGATCACGGTACCTATCCGTTTGTAACCAGTTCAAATACAACGGCCGGCGGTACCGCAACGGGTTCAGGGTTTGGCCCGCTCTATCTGGATTATGTCTTGGGCATTACCAAGGCATACACGACCCGCGTTGGCTCAGGCCCTTTCCCAACGGAGCTATTTGATGATGTCGGTCGTCGACTCGCTGAGCGTGGTCACGAGTTCGGTGCAACCACTGGACGTCCTCGCCGCTGCGGTTGGTTTGACGCAGTTGCGTTGAAGACTGCTGTTCAAATTAATTCCATTTCGGGGCTGTGCTTGACCAAACTCGATGTTCTTGACGGTCTAGAGCAAATCTCCATTTGCATCGGCTATACCGACGCACAGGGCAATGAAGTGATGGGTGGCGCAGAAAACTACGACGATCTTCATCCCGTCTACGAGCAAGTTCCGGGTTGGACCGAGTCGACAGTGGGTGCGCAGCGCGTTGAAGATCTTCCTGAGGCGGCAGTGAATTACATCAAGCGCCTAGAGAGTCTCGTTGGTGCCCCCATTGACATTATCTCAACAGGGCCCGATCGTGCAGAGACCATTGTGCTGAGAAACCCCTACGACTGATGTTCACACTGACGAAAGTTCTTTCACTATTTGTTTACCCGCTGTCCCTAGGGGTATTTTTGATAGGACTTTCGTTGTTGGGGCAACTGCGGGGCAACCGCACTGCGGCTGGGCTTTACACATTTTTCGCGCTCGTGGTGCTCTATTACCCATCGACCGAGTTTGGGGTTGAGGTCATAGCAAAGCCGCTGGAAGCCCGATATCCTGCGTTTTCTCCAGAGGAGCTCCCTAACGGCGACGCCATTGTTGTATTGGGTGGTGGTATAGAAGCAGAGGGAGTCTATGGGCGCTGGGGGGATCTGAATCATGCCTCGGACCGAGTGGTTTCCGCTGCAGAGTTATGGCACGCAAAAAAGGCTCCGAAGATCATTGTCAGTGGCGGCAGCACGCAGGGGCCGATCTCTGAAGCGAGCCGTATGGCTGAGTTGTTGAAGCGACTGGGCGTCCCCGCAGCAGCCATTAGCCTGGAGGAAAAAAGTCTCGACACGGAGTACAATGCCCGAGAAGTCGCGGCGCTCGCGAATGCAGGCTCACAACACATTCTTCTCGTAACCTCTTCGGTACACATGCGACGCGCAGCAGCGCATTTCACGGCGTACGGTTTTCGCGTCACGGCGGCACCCACCGATCATCGCGTGCCGCGCTACCCTGATACCGTTCCCGGCTGGATGCCGCGGATCAAGCATCTTGACGCTTCTACCGCAGCTATCCACGAATGGGTGGGTTATTGGGTCGCCAAGCAGTTAGGTCGCTTTGACCCTGTCGATGCGGATAACTCTGAGGCGAGTGCTTAACGCGCCGATGGGTCAAACATTAGGCGAGCTATTTCTCTTTGCACCGTTAACTAGATGGTCAATTAGAGAACGTTTGCCAAGTCTCTTCCAACCTTCAGCGCATCCACTCAGCCGATTCTTAGCGGACCTCTCGATCAGGTAGCAATAGGCCTCAAACAAGGAGCTCACCTCAAAGCCATTAACGCTGCGCTAAACTAACAGCAGTTTGAGTTCGCTGTAGTTGCAGCCGGTCCACCGCCGAAACGCGCGATAAAAGCTGTTTACCTCTGCGTAGCCTAAGTCCCATGCGAGACACTTACCCGGAGCCCAGTCGCTCGCCAGAATTTCCTCACAGCGATAACGTCGCACAGCATCTAATATTTGTTGGTAGGTCAGTGAGTCTCGGTTGAGACGCCGCCTTAATGTCGTTGGGCTGACACGTAGACTGTCTGAGAGCGTGTCTGACCGTATACGACTCAAATCGCCCGTGAGTAGGGCGTCGATCACCGTCAGCGTCGTCCGCGATAGGGCGCTGGCGTCAGGGATATTTATGAATGCCAGCAGTCGCTCTGGTGGTTTGGGCGGGCTCTGACGCAATCGCAGTGCAAAGACGTCCTCGCCATTTCCCCACGCGAGAGGTGCGGGGTTGGCATTGTTGTTCTGGGTGTTGTTTGACGCGTGTGCATCGTTGCTTAACGAATGTAGTCTCATGATCACTTCCTTGTTGTTATCGCCCATCCTTGGGCTCACACCACCTTACTCGCTTTATTTGACGGGTAAAGGGGGTGATCGGATTTGATCGATTAGCCTCGAATTCGCTAGGTCTTCTCGTAGCAATGAGCGCGTTGTTCATTAGCGTGTTTTCTTCGGCTACTCATCGGTTCCACTTGATTGTTGGTGGTGTCAGCACTAGCGTGTCGGTATCGAAGAAAAATAATGTAAGAACACGTTTTGAGGTGTCGATATGAAACCGCTTGAGTCTGTGACAATTCTTGAATTCTCTACGATGATTACCGCGTCGCTCGCGTCGATGATGATGGCGGAACAAGGCGCACGGGTTATCAAAGTAGAGCCGATGGAGATGGGCGATCCTATGCGTTATATCGGTGCGCGAAAGGCTGACATTTCAGCCCTATTCGCTAACTGTAACCGCGGTAAAGAGTCCCTGCGGATCGACCTCAAGTCGCCTGACGGCGTCGAAACAATCAAGTCGATGATTCCCTCGGTGGACGTTGTAATTCACAACTTTAGGCCGGGTGTCATGGACAAGCTGGGCTTGGGGTCTGAGACCTTGCGAACCCTGAATCCAAAATTGATTTACGCGGCGATATCGGGTTTTGGTACCAAAGGCCCACTTAGTAGCGCACCTGCCTATGACCCGATGATTCAGGCACACGCAGGTGTTGCTGCCGCTCAGGGGAAAGGCGATCAACCTGCCTTCATGCGAACATTGCTCTGCGACAAGATCACGGGCTACACAGCTTGCCAGGCGGTTACCAGTGCGCTGTTTATGCGAGAGCGAACAGGCGAGGGGCAGCATCTCGACCTGTCGATGATCGATTCTGGTCTGTTCTTTATCTTCCTCGATGGCTTTCAGAACGACACCTTACTCAGCGAGGATCACGAGCGTGGGCCAATGTTGATCGACATTCTCTACGACCCATGGGTTTGCAGCGACGGCAGCGTGATTATCTCGTTGGGCAGTTACGATATTCAGAAGCGCTTCCTTACGGCCATCGACATGCAGCATCTATTGGAAGACCCCCGGTTCGACACCTTCGAAAACCAGATGCGCAATATCCGCGAGTTAAAGGCGACAGTTGCGCCGCGCTGCGAGTCACTGACCTGCGCTGATATGGTGGGTCGGTTACGTAAAGCAGACGTGCCTTGTGCCAAAGTAATGACTCGAGAAGAGGTGCTTGCGCAAGAACAGCTTG
Organism: Luminiphilus sp.; assembly: GCA_965662305.1. Taxonomy (GTDB): domain Bacteria; phylum Pseudomonadota; class Gammaproteobacteria; order Pseudomonadales; family Halieaceae; genus Luminiphilus. The sequence goes on along the minus strand of CBFIHK010000025.1, from coordinate 3,862 downwards.
CGGCGAATGGCACGGTGGATATCTATGATCATCACATTGCAGGTAAATCGCGCCGTATTTTGGCGCCACCGCTGTTTGGGGGTGAGCGACTCGAGCCGGGCGTTGGTGCACCAACACACGGGCAGGATACCGACAGTGTTTTAACGAGCTTTGGTTTGAGTGCTGACGCAATTAATGAGTTGCGTAGCAGTTCAGTCATTGGCTGAATGATAAGTCGGTCCGGCGCCAGTCAACACAGTCCAGGCGCTGCTGTTCCAATTTCAGATTCTAGCTTCAGCCTAGGGTATTAATGTTTGGGGGACTGAATACTTTCAGTGTAGCCGCTGCGTCCTTATGAGCATTTCTGAGGCTAATAAAGTTGGCGGCGTTCTCTTATAGGGAGGATTTGTCTCATTCTTAGAGAGATTTTGACCGAATTGCCATAAGAACTTGATTTCTACTAGGCTGCGGGATTTATTAGTAGAATCACGCGCGCAACGCCAACTCGGCCTAATCTAATCGAAAAACTGTTTCCGCCGAGGACCTGAGAGATGGTTATAGCAAGTCTAGAGACGTCGCGATTGGATCATTGAATGAGATTAGGTTTACGCTTGAAACCAAGTCTGAGCACATGCTGCCTGTTACTACTGAGCTTGGTCAGTGGGTTTGCGTGGGCTGATCATTCAGATCAGATCCAGCAAGTTCGAATCGATGGTTCGGTGATTACTATCTATGGGTACTTCCCTAACCTTGCTGAAACGCGAGTACTTTTTGGTGCTGATGACGCGCCGTATCGGCTTGAGCCTAAAGTAATGAATTCCAGTGTTCGTGCCATTGAGCTACAGCTACCGTTTCAGCCCGTTCCCGGAGGATATAAGCTGACTATTCAGGAGACGGGCGAGACTGATCTCCAGCTTGCAATAACGATAGGTGATAGTGGTGTCTCTGTTCTCGCTCTGAGTAACATTGAAGAAGCTGCAGATGACCCTGTTGACGCCGCTACTGCGAACAGCATGGGTCTCGAGGTCATTAACAGTTGTCGCGGTGCCGCTGAGATCTGTGACAGCCCTGTTCTGATGAAGGCGGACTCGCCGTTTTGTTCGGCAGTGGCTGACTTTGATCCGTATCGGGGATCTCAAGCGATCACTATCGATGGTACTCAAGAGTTGTACCTCGACGAGGTCTACACTATCGAGGCACGCATCTTTACCAAGGGCTACGTTCGCTCTGGAATTTTGGTGGATAAATATTCAGGTAATGGCAGAGGGCGCGAATATCGCCTCTCGGTAAATCGAGAAGGCTTACTTCGAGGCTGGTTCTCCGTAGACGGTACCCTGGCTAATAGTCGGGCATTGTATTCAAATTTGCCTGTTCCGAAGAACGAGTGGGTCCACGTTGCTTCATCATTTGATGGTGATTTTATGCGTCTCTTTATCGATGGAAAGCTTGTTGCTGAGGAGGAAGTGAATGCTCGCCCTGCTCAACTGGGTTATCAAAACATAGCGATTGGCGGTAATAACTGTTGCAGTGGCTATTATGAGGTTTTTAATGGCCTCATTGATGAGGTGCGTATCAGCAGTACGACGCGCTACCAAGATAGCTTCATCCCCCCCTCTGAACCATTCAAACCAGACGCGGCTACGCTATTGTTAGTGCCCTTTGATGAAGGCGGCAGAAACTTCGGACTGGTAGGTGGCGCCGCCAAACTGACGGAGTTTAATCGAGTTGTTCCCTGCGCTGATCTTTGATTGCTCAGATCGGCGTTTATCCAATGTAGGCTCCCGAGACCCAGCTTATAGTGCAGTAGAGCGCTGGGAGATATTGTCCTTCATGCTTTCTCTGCTTGTTGCCTTCCCCACCTGCTATGGCATGCTCTTGAGGCGGCAAAACCCGCTAATACTTGAATATGGCTATCTATTGTTGAAATGCCGATAGGTCGCTACTAGGCATGGAGAGCTTGCAGTAAATTGCAGGTGGTTAAAAATCAATCGGCCATGGCAAAAAATGCCAATGGCTGAGGTTGCAAGGCCGGTAGCTAAGAATAAAAACACCGACGGGAGACAAGATGCTCGAACACGATACGCTCATGGCTTACCTTGATCAGTGGGCTACGGAGAAGCCCGATGAGATTTGGCTTCGTGATCTGAAGGGCGAAGGCAGTGATGACTACACGTGGTCCGAGAGCCGCCGACAGATTCATGCAGTAGCCTCCGCCCTCGAAGCACGCTACGCCCGAGACACTAAAATTCTCCTCCTGTCGCACAACCGCGCGCACTGGTTTTTCGCTGATCTTTCGATCATGGCCTCGGGTAATGTGAGTGTCGGTCTGTTCACGACCTTGAACGCAGATGTTGCGCAATACATTGCCGAGTTTAGCGAGGCGAAAGCGATATTTGTGGGTAACGCCGAGAACTGGCCAAAAGTCCGGGACGTGCTCTCAACGGACGTTGATATCATCAGTTTGCCCGGCGTCGACGTGCCCGAGGCGTCCCTGACCTGGGATCAACTAGTGGCAGAGGGCGATGGTCTAAGTCCGTCATTTATACCCAAGCACGACGATATGATCGCGTTAATTTTTACCTCTGGGACAACAGGACGACCCAAGGGCGTTATTCAAACCCACGATAGCAACATCATTCCTATTCGACGGGGAAGCGAGTTTTTGGGTATTGAGGCTGAGCCTAGCTATTTCTCCTATTTGCCGCTTTCCCATTTGGCTGAACGGCAAGTGATTGAGTTCACCGCGCTGTGCCGAGCTGCGCCTGTAAACTTTAATGAAGGCCTTGAGTTTCTCGGTCGCGATATGCAGCGAACACGGCCGACGTTTTTCTTCGGTGCACCGCGTGTCTGGGAGCAGTTGCAGCAAGCGGTGATTGCCAAGTTCGGTGGGCGAGAAGCGTTCGATGCAGCGCAAGCAGCAGATCCTGAAAAGATGTCGGCAACCGTGAAAGCGGCGCTGGGGCTCGATCGGTGTGAGTTTCATTTGACCGGATCGGCGCCTTTACCCGCGCCCTTGATGGAGTGGTGGGACAGTGTGGGTATCGCACTCATGGAGGGCTTTGGTCAAACGGAAGCAATGAGCTTAATCATTAGCCGTGACGGACAGCGACGTCTTGGCTCTCTCGGCAAAGCTGTTCCTGGTGTGGATATCAAGATTACCGACGAGGGTGAGCTCGCCATTAAGGCAGATGGCTGTACACCCGGGTATTACAAGCAGCCAGACAAGACCGCGGAGCTGATTCAGGACGGCTGGCTGCATACGGGCGATCGATTCAAACAAGATGAAGATGGGTTTTTGTATCTCACGGGTCGCATTAAAGAGTACTTCAAAACCATCCAGGGGAAGTTTGTAGCGCCAACACCGATCGAGGCGCAGTTTGCCGACAACAAGCATATGGAGCAGCAGTGTTTATTGGGGCTTGGGATGACTAAGACGGTAATGGTGGCAGTCGTTTCCGAGACCATGCGCGATGCCCCTAGGGAAGAAATTGAGGCATCCGTACTGGCCACGATTGAAGCGATAAATGAAGGCGTCGATAAACACGCCCGGATGGGCGGCGCTATTTTGAGCTACGAGCCGTGGAGCATTGAGAACGGAGTGCTGACGCCGACCCTCAAAATAAAGCGTGATCAAGTATCCGAGCGTTTTGGCGCGCGCGCGGCAGCGCTTGCCGTTGCGTCAGCGGAGTCAAAAACGTTACTCGTAGAGTGGGATTGACGTGAGCATTATCTAGCGGTCCTCTAGGCTTCACACGCGAGGTTTTTCTGGCTGATACCGTGCTTTCAGTGACAAACCAATGTCACATTTAGCCCGTTTTGCTTAAAGCAAAATCCGAAACTATGAGGCCAAATTCAATTTAAGTGCTATCCTTATAACTGTTTG
>CBFIHK010000024.1:0-28389 GCA_965662305.1 Luminiphilus sp. | reverse complement strand
CCTGAAATCCCAATCGGCTACGAAGACGGTCAATGAGTTGCGATAAAGGCTCCTGATGTTTCGACTCGAGAAACAGGTCTTGCGTTGTGAGTTGTGCCAAGCTGAGTTCGCAGGCTGTTAGTGAAATACCCTCAATGAGATCGTCGAACTGAAGCCGCTCTAATTTAAGGCGTGATTGTTCTAACCAACGCCTTGGGTCGTTATGGCACTCACTGCTATGGACGTGTAGTTCGGGACTTTCACCCTGGGTTGCAATGAAGCCCCAGCGTATATGCTGTGTTTGCAGTTGGGTATTTCTCAGGAACTGTGAGAAGTCCTGAAGTAACTGCTCCATGGGGTAGATGAGTTCCTGATTGTTTGTAGAGCCGTAGCCCAGCCAAGCAATATCGCTGTACTCAGGCTCTGGGTGGAAGTCTTCTACGGCAACTTCGACTCGACACAGGAGTCGGCCTATCCAGTGACAGAACGCCTGACTGCAGCGACGCTTTAGGCTCTCTGGGGGAAGCGCGAAGAGTTCGCCGAAGCGATGAATGCCGGCCTTATTGAGCGCAGAGACATCCTTCTCAAACCCATCAAGCCTGTGAAGGGCAATCGAGCCCAGTCGAGTTTCTAACGATGCGCCATCATCGAGTTGCGATGCTTCAGCGGTGCGGCTGGTTTGACTGAACAGCCAGGCGCTTTCCTGGCTCGGACCAATACCAATATGTGTGGTGAAGCCACGCCGATCGAGTTCGATAGTGATTTTTTCGATTAACCGCTCTAAGCCGCCATGGACTAATAAGCAGCGGCCGATTTCTAACTGAAGACAGTCATCTCGCCACAGCGTAAGGGTAGGGGTGATTGAATAGACCCACTGCCGAAGACGCTTGAGTACTTTGAGTTCTTCTTCAGGCTCTCTGGACAGAAGTTTAAGTGGGTGACCGCTGAGTAAACCGCTTACGGTGGATTGTTTGAGGCCCGGTGTTACACCGAGTGCCTCAACTTCATCATCACAGGTAATGGCTCGCTGTCCCTCAATAACGACACGCAAAATATCGTCGTTGCACACGGGCTTGGAGGCCAGTGCTTCAAGAGGGAGTTTTGGGAAGTGTAAGCAAAGCCAGAGCACTTAAGTCATCATGATACTGTTTATTTATACAGTATTATGATGAGCTACTTTGGACAAGTGCGGTTTCACATTTATGGGTATTTTATGCGAATTGAGGCGTTGCCTATCTCTTGCGCGCGAATTCAGTAAAGACGCGCGAAGGTGTTGAAAACACACGTAGGTATTGAGAATGAAGGCGCTGCAAACGGTGAGCTAAGCAGACGGTTAATTGAAGAAAGATCTAGTTCAAGAAGCGACTCGTTAAAAATAAGCTTTACGTTAAGGCTTCAAAAACCGAGGTCTCAAAAACCCAGGTCGTACAAGCCAAGGTTTTTCAAATCTGTGTTCTAAAAATGAGTGCCCTGCAAATCCAGACCCTATAAATCCAGAACCTATAAACCCAGAACCTATAAACCCAAGCCTCGCAAGATCACTGCACGACTTTCCGCTGGGTCTATAACCATATCGATTTCAAGATAAGCCGCCGCTTCCGTAGCGCGGCCTTTTTGATACATCTCCGCGACCAGCTTTTCATACAGCGCATCGCGCGCTTCACCGGCAGGTGTTGCTTCAAGTTCCTTTTTGAAGCCAAGTCGAACAGCGCCTTCGAGGCCCATACCGCCGAATTCACCTTGCGGCCAGCTCGCTGTGAGCGTTGGGAATTCGAAGGAACCACCCACAAGCGCCATTGCCCCCAAGCCGTAGCCGCGTCGTAGGAAAAGACCGACCCACGGTGTTGTAACACCCGCAGCCGTATTGAAGAGTTCAGGCATAACCTTTGCGGCGCCCATGGCCTCGCTCTCCGGACCAACCATAAATCCGGGCGTATCAACGAGAGACACAATCGGCAACCGCCAGCGCTTCGCTAACTCCATCATTTCACCGGCTTTACGCGCCGCGTCAACATCAATGGCCCCGCCCAGATGCCGGCAGTCGCTGGCGATAACAGCGACGGGATGGCCTTCGATACGCGCAAATGCCGTAACCACAGCGCGGCCGTAGACGGGGCGAAGTTCGAGTACCGATTGTTGATCGAACAAGATATCCATGACTTTCCGAACGTCATAAGCCATCCGCCGGTTTTCAGGTAGACAGGTTCTGAGCGCGGTTTGATCAGCAATAATACCTGGTGTGGTATTTCCCTGTGCGTAGCTCAAAGTCCATTTGGCGAGGGCCGTTGCATGTGCCTCGTCTTCTGCAAGTAGATCGACGGCGCCAACATTACAGAGTGTGTTAACCGGGCCGATTTCATCGGGGTGGAAGACGCCAAGTCCGCCGCCCTCAATCATGGCCGGTCCTGCCATACCAATCGATGAGCTCTTTGTGGCAATGCGAACATCGCCCGCACCGAAGAGTGCTGCGTTCCCCGCAAAGCAGTAGCCATTGTTAACCGTGATACGGGGTACCTTGCCGGTAAGTCCCGCCCAGCGACTAAAAGAGGTGCTGTTGAGCCCCGCGATGTTTACTTTGACGTCGGTATCACCGGGGCGTCCACCGCCTCCCTCGGTATACATGACAAAAGGCAGTCGCTCTCGCTCGGCAATCTCAAAGATACGGTCGAGCTTTTGGTGATGAAAAAAGCCTTGAGTTCCGGCAAGCACGCTGTAGTCGTAAATAGCGACAGCCACGTCGGTGCGCTCATTTGGGCATAGCGCAGCATTGATCGTTGCGGTGCCTGTGATGACACCGTCTGCTGCGGTATCGACGCGAAGCGTGGCCGGGTCTCGACGATCGCGTTGCGCAGCAACGGCTAGCTGACCGTATTCAATAAAGCTGCTGTCATCGATCAGGTCTTGCAAATTCTCGCGTGCGGTTCGATAACCTTTGCTGTGACGCCTTTCCGTTGCGCGGGTGCGAACGTTATCAAGCGTTTCAGCTGTTGTCTGATCGAGATGCATTTGCGCATCGGTTGATATGGGTCCCTGCGACACAATTTGTTCTCCGCTACTCGTGGTTAGACCTTAAGGTTCGAGTCATGTTCAGGCAAGCACAAACGGTGCTCCGATTTGTTGTGGTAACTGAGCTATCATCGCGCTTTCATTTTTCGCGTGTAGGTATTGTGATGAACCGAAATATTTTGCTTTTAATCATGGGTAGCGTATTCAGTAGCTCGCTGGTGGGCTGTGGCGATGCTGAGCCAATGAAATCGGTAGAAGACGCTTCAGTTTTGCAGATCGAGCAGAACAATACCGGTGACGCAGCAGACGCCTCGATGTCGGAGCATGAGCGGCTGAACGCCTATCTCGCCGAGGTGTTTGCCGACAATCTCTCGCGGCAACCTTTTACCGCAAGCTATTTAGGCATCAAAGACCGTCACGGTGAATGGAATCCGCAGTCCGAGGCGTTTAATGACGAAGAGCGCGCTCGTATGGAGCAAGGACTGATTGATCTGGCTGGGTTTGATCGAGCTGCACTACCCGAGGCGGGAAAGCTATCTCTTGATCTTTACCGCATGTCACTCGAGCGATCGCTGGCAATGGATGACTTTCGGCACCATCGCTACGCACTTCATCAATTCCGTGGTGCACATACCCAAATTCCCAGCTCGCTCATCAATATTCATCGCGTATCTGACTTAAACGACGCTGAGGCTTACGTTGATCGCATTCAAAATGTAGAGAGCTACCTTGGAGAGGTTGTCGAGCAGCTCGAGTTGCGGGCCGAGAAAGGACTTTATCTTGTTGATTGGATGTACCCAGCGATTATCGAATCGTCTAACAATGTCATCACGGGTCAGCCATTTGATGATTCCGAGGCTGTGTCACCGGTTTGGGCGGATTTTCAAAAGAAAGTAACGGCACTCGAGTTGCCGGAAGATGAAACTGCTCGACTGGTTAACGCTGGCAGAACAGCGCTTGTCGATGCCTTTAAGCCGGCCTACCACCGCTTTATCGCTGTGATCGAGAAGCAGAGTGAGTCAGCCTCACCTAACGATGGGGTATGGCGTCTCCCTGATGGCGACGCTTTCTACCAGCGATTGCTTCAGTGGTTTACAACTACAGACCTCACTGCAGACGAGGTACACCAGCTAGGTCTCGACAATATTGCACGCATCCACGGTCAAATGCGGGAGATCATGGCCGAGGTCGGTTTCGAGGGAAGCTTACAGGCGTTTTTCGTGTTTGTTCGCGAGAATCAATCGCTGCGCTTCCCAAATACGGATGAGGGCCGAGAGGCTTATCTCGCCAGTGCTCGCGATGCGCTCTCTCGCATGGAGAAGAAACTTCCAGAGTACTTTGGCGTGCTGCCAAAAGCCGAGCTGATCGTGAAACGTGTCGAGCCGTTTCGTGAGCGAAATGCGGGTAAAGCGTTTTATCAGAGCCCTCCGCCGGATGGTTCGCGCCCGGGCATCTTTTACGCCAATTTATACGATATGGCTGCGATGCCAAAAACCGATCTAGAGGCCTTGGCATTTCACGAGGGTTTACCGGGACATCACCTCCAGCGAGCTATTACGGCTGAGCTCGAGGGTGTGCCCGATATTCAGCGTTACCTCAGTTTTACCGCGTTCTCAGAGGGATGGGGTTTGTATACAGAGCAGCTCGCGTACGAGATGGGGTTTTATGAAGATCCGTACTCGCGATTCGGGCAGCTTGCCATGGAGCTTTGGCGCGCGGCGCGTCTCGTAGTGGATACCGGCATCCACAGTAAGCGCTGGAGTCGCGAAGAGGCTATTGCTTATCTCGTTGAGAATACGCCAAATGCAGAGTACGACTGCATTAAAGCTATCGAACGCTATATTGCAATGCCGGGCCAGGCGACAGCGTATATGATCGGGAAGTTGCGTATTGTTGAACTCCGTGAAGCAGCTAAAGAGCGCTTGGGCGATCGATTCGATATTCGACTATTCCACGACACAGTGTTGGGAAGTGGGCCCGTGCCACTAAATAAGCTGGCAGAAAACATCGATGCGATGGTGGCTTCACGATTGGCAGAGGGATAGTGGTGTCTGGCTCAAAGTAGGTGCACTGCGGGAGTTGAGGCTTTTCTTGCCTAGTTAGCTCGCGTGCCTAGAGAGCGCGAAAAATCATCGAAAGCGCGAGTACCGTTAAAAGCAGTTTAAGTAGGGTTTGAAACAGCTTCTCGGGCAGTCTGCCGAGGAGTTGCAAGCCGATAAGTGTTCCGCCAAAGCCTGCAACAATCATTAAAGCGAGAGGTATGAGCCACTCACTCCAAAAAAATCCGAGACTGCTGAAGAGGACTATGCGCAGAAAGTTCATGGTCGACACGCTTGCAGCCATGGTCGCGACGAGCTCTTTTCTATCCGCGGCTTGATGTCGAAGAAAGGCCGCTATTAAAGGGCCAGTAGCGCTCACAAAAACCCCGATGAAGCTCACTGCAATACTAAAGAGCAGGTTATGACGCGTGCTGTGTGTTTTTACTACCGGTATTGGAACCCAAGTCACGATGAGCGTAAAGGTCGCGAGCAGTAGCGTTAATTGCAATTCGCTGAGCCAGAATGCGGACAGCGGTGCTGCGATTAAGGTTCCAGCGATAGCGCCGATTACCAGAGGCCAGAATAGTTGCCTCGAAATATGGTGTCGGGTCATGACCGTCCTGCCAGTATTCGAGCCGAGTTGAACAACACTGTGCAGAGGCACGACGGCCGTAATGGGGACAGTCACAACCAGGACTGCGAGAACAAGTGTACCACCGCCGATCCCTACTGATGCAGTGAGCAGCGACGCAATAAAACTCGTTACGACCAAAATGGTCAAAATATCGAGACTAATCGGTAAGTCAGGCATTGGGTGGCGGACGTTAAGGTGTCCGCTAAGCATATCGCAGGCCTGTACTGTTTTGATGTGTAAATCAGTTTGCCTCGAACCGATGACCTCCCAGAGCGAGGGTGCCCCGGAAGCTCGGAGGGGAGCCGAGCCCGGGGAAGGGGAAGCGATTCACCGAAGTAAATTAGGCGACAGGTGTCAGGAATGTGCCGGTCTTCGTCGCAACGGCTTTGTTGTGAGACTGTGCTGTCTGTACTTTTAACAGGTGGCTTTCGGGTAGCCGTATTTCAACTTCGCGTTTGCCGCCGCGCTGTTTAACGACGGTAACTTCACGATAAGCGTTGATATACAGTCTGAGAGAAACGGGAGAGGCATCTTTCAGTGCGTCGCTCGATCTAAAGAGGAAAAGCAAGGTGTCGGTACTCGCCGCCGCAAGTTGCAGCTTGCGTATCTCGGCGTAACGATAGTGAGTACTCCCTAACCACGCAAATACTGTACTGCAGGTAGTGCTGCGGACCGCTTGCTCTGCCGCCCACAAGGTTTCATCCCGATGCTTGGGGTGAACCATCAGTATTTGTTCTGAGGGAATATTGTGAGCGCGCAGTAGTGGTGCATACGGTGTGTGCGGTGAATTGATAAATGCTTGCCAGCGCTTTTCACTGGAGAGTCGCTGCATGGTTGGTAGAAACAGTCCCATACATTCAGCGCCATCGTGATCGCTCAGCACTTCGACGGCACCATGCTTTGGCCAGCCGCCGAGCTGTAATTCTTCGTCGAGAGAAGTGAAACCCGTTGGTACACTCTGTCGATTGTGCCAATCTGTATTGGCTGACTTGGTGGTTAAGATAACGCGAGAGTTCGTGTGGTTATCGACACCTTGCCAGGTATCAGGACGATTAATGATCTGTTCGATGGAGTAGTTCATGATGCGCTCCGCAAAGTTGATAGGGTGCTGCCCGAAAAAGCACCAGTAAAAATACTGTATAAATAAACAGTAGTTCCATTGCCATTGAAAAGCAAGAGAGGCGCTATTTGTGTGTCGTGAAAAGCGACAGGTGAAGCATTCCGCGTTAAATGAGTCGCGCTTTCGGCGATATTACCCAGCTAGCTGGTGCTCAGGCCTGGGTAGCTGGATGCTGCGATTCTTATTGGGATGGAACGCTTGGGAGCTGACTCAGTCCGCCTTGTGGGTGGGCATTGTGAGTGCGCTCATGCTCGCACCGGCGCTTGTCTTGTCGCCTTACTTTGGCGTCCAGTCGGATCGTGTTAATCCGAGACATGGCTTGATGTGGTCGATGCTCATTCATGGTGCAATCGCCTTGTGTGGTGCATTGGCGACCTATCTTGGCATTCTTAATGTGGCCGCATTACTCGTCTTGGCGACGGCACTGGGCTCTATATCGGCAATGCACAGTCCTATGCGTTTGGCATTGGTGCCTATGCTCGTACCGCGCGAGGCGCTTCCGAGCGCAGTGGGGCTGACAGCGATGTCTTTTAACATTGCCCGTATTTTGGGGCCGGCCATTTGTGCCGCGGTTATTGCCCGTGCAGGTGCAGCGTGGGCATGGACGATTCCTGTTTTGATATTCGCGACGGCTGGTTTGATCTTAAGTTCATTGGGCGGCGTGGGTAACCGTCAAAAGCGGGCGCACGGCAGTGTCAACAGTGAGTTTGTTGATGGACTTCGTTACGTCCTGAGCATGGCGCCACTCGTTACGGTCCTTGCACTGACCTCAGTCAACGGGTTTTTAGGTCGTAGTTTTATTGAGCTATTGCCTGCGGTCTCGGGCCGCTTAATTGCCGGAGGTCCTACGGAGCTTGCGTGGCTGACGGCTGCCGCGGGTAGTGGTGCGGTTATGGGTGGTTTGATTATGAGTCGCCTGAAAGCAGACGTAGGCTACCTTTTTAATATGAGTGTCGCTGCGATGTTTTTTGCAGCCTGCTTGCTCTCCAATCTTGTTTGGATAGGTCAATTGCCCGCTTTATTCGTTTTGGTGGGGTTGTTGAGTTTATCGACGACACTCGCGGGAACTGCTTGTCAGACTCTCGCACAATTAATCATAGACCCGCAGTATCACGGCCGAGTGATGAGCTTGTGGTCGATGACCATGATGGCAGCACCTGCCCTTGGCGCAGCGGCTCACGGTGCGATTGCTGAATGGCTGGGTTTTGTTGTGGCGTTTGCTATTGCTGCAGTCGTAGGTGTAATTGGGCTCGCAGGGCTCTACGCGCGACGTCGCGGCATGGCTGAAGAGGTGCCCTTGGCCAGCGTTACAACCAGCGATTCGAGGTAATCCCAGCAATTGCCCGGCATATAGCCTTTAGCGCTACCATCCGCTGCGAAGTTGAGTGATAAGCAGGCTTCCAGGGACTCGCGATTGTGTCTGGCGAGCGCAGACTGCATGAGGTTAATACGGCTTCGCCAGACACCTAAACGGTCGAGTGCAATGGCCGGTGAAGTGCCTTTTCGAACGGCGGATTCAGCGTCGATAAGGAGTCTTAGCTCTTTGGAAAGCGGCCACAAGATAACGGGCGCGGCGTTTCCCTCAGCTTGCAAGCCTCGCAGGGCTTTTAGTGCGTTCCGGGCATCACCAGCAAGCGCTGTATCAACCATGCCAAAGGTGTTGTAGCGGGCACTATCGCCCACTGATTCAGCAATTTTTTCGACAGAGAGATGCGTGTCGCTCGCTAATAGCGCCAGCTTTTCGATTTCCTGCGCAGCTGCAAGTAAGTTACCTTCAACTCGCTCGGAGAGTAATGCAACAGCATCTCGGTCAGCAGACATTCCTCGTTGCTTGAGTCGGCCTTGAATCCACGATGGCATATCACGACGACCCACAGGCCATACCGTGATAATCGCACCTCGCTGGTCCAGCGCCGTGTACCACTTCGCGCGCTGTGATTGCTTGTCAATTTTGCCAGCAACAATCAGCAAGATGTCGTCAGACTCCATCGACAGGTATTCTTGGATGGCTTTGCTGCCCTCGGTGCCGGGCTTACCGCTATCGACTTGGACTTCGATCAGCTTTTTATCGGAGAACAGCGACATGGCACTGGCGCTCTGCACAAGGTTTTGCCAGCCGGCTTTATCAGAGGTGTCGATACGTTCTCTGTCGACACATCCCCGCTCCCTCGCTGCAGCACGAATAGCGTCGGCGCACTCTTGAACAATAAGGGGTTCAGCGCCTGTAACGAGATAACAAGGCGACAAGCCTTGCTTAAGGAACTGCTCAAGTTGTTCAGGCCTTATCTGCATTATCTGCGGCCAGCCTGTAGTCAATGCGGCGAGTTAGCGCTTCGACTAGGGTCGTACGTAACTCACCTTGCAGCAGCCTGAGCTCTTCGGTTTTGCCAACGACGTTGAGTGGGTCATTGAGCATCTGATCTACAACGGTGAGTGTTTCGTCTTCGATGAGCCATTGGTCACCAAGCTGTAGCGAAAAGTCGACGCTTGCTCGAAGCTCAAGCTCTGCCGCACGTGCTCTTGCTGTCAGTGACAGATTACGCTGCTCGAAGCGCTCTGTACCCACTTGCAGAATTAATGTGGCCTCAGAGGGCTCGACGACACTCGCGCCAAGAAGACTGAGTGCGGTGCGCAACTGTGAGGTGAATTCGCTGTTAGGCGCAGCACTGACAACCGCGATTGGGTAGAGCCCCAGCGTTTCCGCACGAGCGTTTTGACCGCGTAGCTCAAAGCCACAGCCCGCAAGCGCCAGCAGGCTTACGAGGCTCGCGACAATGGTTGTTTGCCGAGAGAGCTTAGTTAGCAACCACATTGACGAGCTTTCCCGGAACAACAATGATTTTTCTGATGGTTGTGCCCTCAGTGAAGCGCTGAACATTTTCATGAGCAAGTGCAATTTCTTGAACATCGTCTTTGCTGGCATCGGCGCTAACGGCAATTTTAGCTCTCACTTTGCCGTTGACTTGAATCACGATATCAATTTCGTCACGGGCGAGTGCTGCATCATCCACCACCGGCCACGCAGCAGATAGTATGCGCTGGCCTGTTAGGACGCTGTAAAGCGCTTCGCTAATGTGGGGAACAATTGGCGCTAGTAGCAACACTGCGGCGGACAATGCCTCATGTACAACACCTGCGTCCTCAGCTGTGTCTCCTTCGTGCCTGCTAACCTCGTTGCAGAGCTCCATGACTGCGGCAACGGCTGTATTGAAGGTTTGCCGACGACCGTAATCATCACTGACCTTGGCAATGGTTTCGTGCGTTTTCCGGCGCAATGCTTTTTGGGATTTATCCAGTGTCGCTGCCTTTAACGCATCGGGCGACGCAGGTTTTGCTTCTTGCACCAGGCGCCATAAACGCTTTAGGAAACGGTGCGATCCGTCAACCCCCGCGTCTGACCACTCGAGAGACTGCTCAGGCGGTGCCGCAAACATACTGAATAATCTGACGGTGTCTGCACCGTAACGATCGATGAGTTCCTGCGGGTCAACCGTATTACCCTTAGATTTGGACATCTTGGCGCCATCCTTAAGCACCATGCCTTGCGTGAGCAGTCGCTCAAACGGTTCGTCCGAATTTACGAGACCTTCGTCGCGCATTAGTTTGTGGAAGAAGCGTGCATAAAGAAGATGCAAGATTGCGTGCTCGATACCACCCACATATTGATCGACGGGAAGCCAGTAGTTAGCTGCATCCGAATCGAGCATGCCTTGGTCATAGTCGGGGCAAGTGAATCGCGCGTAGTACCACGACGATTGCATAAACGTATCGAAGGTATCGGTCTCTCGCTCGCAAGAGACACCGTCGAGATCAAATTTACGCCATTCCGGATCTGTTTTGATCGGCGAAGCAACGCCATCCATGATCACGTCTTCTGGTAATAACGAAGGCAGTCGGTCGGCAGGAATAGGCACCTCGCCACCGTCTTCAAGATTTAGCATGGGAATCGGTGTGCCCCAGTAACGCTGCCGTGATACGCCCCAATCACGCAGTCGATATTGCGTAGTGACTTTTCCCAGTGACTTTTCCTCGAGTGCTTGCGCTATCTGGTCAAAGGCGGCTTCGAAGCTCAATCCATCATAACTATCCGAGCTCGTCAGTGTGCCACGCTCGATGTAGGCCGCCTCAGAGACATCGGCGGGCTGTCCGCTTTCATCATTGATTACCGTGATCAAAGGCAGATCATATTGGCGTGCAAACTCCCAGTCGCGCTCGTCGTGCGCAGGGACAGCCATGACCGCGCCCGACCCATAGTCCATTAGCACATAGTTTGCGATCCAGACGGGGATGGCCTCGCCGGTGAGTGGGTGTCGCGCTCGGATGCCTGTGTCCATACCAAGCTTCTCTGCGCGCGCCATGTCGGCCGCGGCTACGGATGCTTTCTTGCAGTCCGCAATGAAATCAGCCAGTGCCGGGTTGTCCTTGCCAAGTTCAAGGCTAATTGGGTGTTCCGCCGCGAGGCTTATATAACTCACACCAAATAGGGTGTCGGGACGCGTCGTGTAGACGTCGACCTTATCAAGGCCCGCTAGAGGCGCATCGAGCTCGAAGCTGAGCTCGACGCCACGACTTTTACCGATCCAGTTCCGCTGCATAAGGCGAACAGGTTCTGGCCAGCCTTCGAGCTTATCCAGATTCTCGAGGAGCTCTTCCGCATAGTCGGTAATGCGGATAAACCACTGCGGTATTTCTCTGCGCTCAACTTCTGCGCCCGAGCGCCAGCCGCGGCCATCGATGACCTGCTCATTGGCTAATACGGTCTGATCAACTGGGTCCCAGTTAACCGTCGCCATCTTTTTATAGACCAAACCTTTTTCATACAGGCGCGTGAAGAACCATTGCTCCCATCGATAGTACTCAGCAGTGCAGGTAGCTAACTCACGGTCCCAATCATAGGCAAAGCCGAGTCGCTGCAGCTGTCGGCGCATCTCGGCAATATTGCTTTTCGTCCAGGCTGCAGGCGCCACCTTTTTTTGGATGGCGGCATTTTCTGCTGGCAAGCCAAATGCGTCCCATCCCATGGGTTGCAGAACGTTCTTTCCCATCATGCGCTGGTAGCGCGCGATCACATCGGCGATCGTATAGTTACGGACATGTCCCATGTGCAATTTACCGCTGGGGTAGGGGAACATGGCTAGGCAGTAAAACTTCTCTCGACGGGTGTCGACATCCACAGCATAGGCTTTTTCGTTAAGCCAAGAGGACTGAATCTCGGTCTCGAGAATTTCTGGTTGGTATTCGCTTGAATTCATTAACGTAATGTAGGCGTCGGTAATAGTGTTTGCGATGCACAGTCTATCAGCATAGACGTGCTTAGCGCTGAGGTTTTATGCCAACTTTTGTGACAACTCTTGTCACCGATTCTGCGATTGCTTGCGCTACCGCGGGGATGGATAACAGAAGGCTTATCAAGACGGTTGGCAGGCTTCCCCAGCGTGCGAATGGTGTTAAGCCCTCGTAGGGCTCGACGCGAGCAATGAGGTTGTCTTTTGTGAATTGTGGAAGCGCGTCATCGACCTCGCCCGACGGGAGTATCACGGAGGTGATGCCATTATTCGCGCCTCTTAACGTGGGCTTTTGAAGCTCGAGCGAGCGAAAACGCACCATTTGAAAGTGCTGATGAGGCCCATGACTTGTGCCAAACCACGCATCGTTGGAAATAGTCACCAGCATAGGACTTGTCCGAGAACCTTTAGCTACAAAATCGGGATAGACAATCTCATAGCAAATATACGGGGCAAGTTCCCCTGTGCCTGTCGTCAGACTGTCTTGCTCGGTGCTGCCCGACGAAAAGTTTGACATGGGTAGATCAAAGAAAGCGATCAGGCCCCGCAGTTGTGATTCGAGCGGAACGAACTCGCCAAAGGGAACCAGTTTTTGTTTGCGGTATTCATCACGCGTGTTACCCAGGGTCACGATGCTATTGAAACGCTTTAATCCTTCTCGGGTTCCAATGCCAAGGATAATTGAGGCGTCGTTGATCTCACCGATTTGACTCAGGCGTGCGATATAATTCGGTGCCTGATCGAGGTAAAACGGTAATGCACCCTCCGGCCATACGATGAGGTCAGCATCGCGAGAATAGGTCTCTGCATGGGTGAGGTAGTCCGCCAGAAACGTCTGTCGTTTTCGAGGGTCCCATTTGTCGCGCAGCGAGGTATTTGGCTGATAGATAACGGCCTTCACCGATTCACCGGTACTTTGTGTCCACTGCAGCTGCTGGAGCAAACCACCGCCAATTAAAATTGCGCCCGACCAAATAAGCCAAGATGCTCCCGCGCTCGATGTGCGGCGTTTCAGCGCTTCGCCTAGCCCTGCGGCGGTAAGGGCAATGAGTAGCGAGACGCCAAAGACGCCCGTAATAGGAGCCCATCCTGCGACAGGGGTGTCGATGCTGGCGTAGCCCGCGAATAGCCAGGGAAACCCCGTTAGTAACCAGGTTCTCACCCATTCGAACGTCACCCACAATCCGCTGAATGTCAGGATCCGCGCTAACGCCTTACTTGGCTGAAATCGACAAAAAAGCGCAGCGTGCGTAGCGGGAAGCAGGGCCAATCCACCGCAGAAAACAAAAGTGAGAAGGAGTGCGAGTGGTGTCGGTGCGTTGCCGTAAACGCTGATGCTCACGTAGACCCATGACACGCCAGCACCAAAGAAACCCGCACCGAAGAGCCAGCCCAAGGTCGCACCGCGTTTTACCGTCTGGCCTTTTAGGACTGTGTAAAACAGAGCGAGGCTGAAAAGCGATGCAATCTTTAGGTCGAAGGGCGCGAGTGCCAGTGTGAAAATCAGCCCTGCTACGAGGCTGCAAACTGCGCGCTGTGATTGACTCCAGCGCACCACGGATTAACCCTCGTTAATTACAGTGACGCGCAGACTGTTGAGCTTTCTCTGGTCGGCGTTTATGACCCGAAATTCAAAGCCGTCAAACGTCACAGTTTCATTGCGAGTAGGCAACCTGCCAAAGGCTTGCAGCACGAGACCACCAATCGTATCGAACTCTTCATCGCTGAACTCGACGCCGAAGGCCTCATTAAAGTCCTCGACAGGTGTTAACGCCTGTACGAAGAAGCTGTCCTCGGTGAGCTTACGGATTTGAACTTCCTCGTCCGAGTCGGTTTCGTCCTCAATTTCACCCACGATCTCTTCTAGCACGTCTTCGATGGTTACAAGTCCCGCAACACCACCGTACTCGTCGATAACGATCGCCATATGGTTACGCGCCTGGCGAAACTCTCTCAACAGCACATTCAAACGCTTACTCTCGGGAACAATGACCGCCGGCCGAAGCAGTGCTGAGATATCAAAATCGGCGTTGGGATTCAGAACGAATGGCAATAAGTCCTTGGCCAGCAGAATACCTTGAATATCATCCGTTCCCTCACCCACTACTGGGTAGCGTGAGTGTCCTGTATGAATGATTTGCGGCAAAACTTCATCCAAGGTCGCACCTGATCGAATCACGACCATTTGTGCGCGCGGGATCATGGCATCGCGGGCCTGCATCTCCCCAACCGTTAGGGCGCCTTCCATAATGTTTCGCGCATCATCATCGATAACCTCATTGTCCACAGCTAACTGCAGCAAACCCTCGAGGTCGGCCCGAGTATAAGGCGTCCCCGTCACCATCTGTGTCAGACGATCCAGCCAGGATCGTTCTTCAGATTCGTTATTGCGTGTGTCGTTCGTGTTCATTGCGTGAGGTTTTCAGTTTGATTGTAAGGGTTGGGAATGGACAGCTCAGCCAGCCGTGCGACTTCAATCGCTTCCATTAATTCTGCGTCCTCGTCTGCGATGTGGTCATAGCCGAGTAAATGGAGCGTGCCGTGAATAGTCATATGTGCCCAGTGGTGCTCGGGTGTTTTTGACTGTTGTTGTGCCTCGCGTTGCACAACATCACTGCAAATAATGAGGTCACCGAGTAAGCCGGTTTGTTTCTGCAAGTCAGCATCTACTGGGAAAGAGAGCACATTTGTATCGGACTCTTTGCCACGATATTGGTGGTTGAAGCGAGTCATCTCCTCACTGTCGACCACTTGGATGCTGACTTCTGCGATTTCGGTTGGACGCCATCGAGCGTGGTCGCCTGAGAGGGCGGTCGCCACCCATGACTCGAAAGCTTCAGGTTTTGGCGCCTCTTGGTTATTGCAGTCTACGTGTACGGAGAGGTTCATGAACGCTCGGCCTCATTTGAGCTCCTGATCGCATCGTGTTCCTCATAGGCATTGACAACGCGCTGAACCAGCGGGTGACGCACAACATCCTTTTTTCCAAACCAGGTGAAGGAGACGCCATCTACGCCGTCAAGTACCTGAGTCGCGTGGACAAGTCCCGAGGGTTGGCCGCGAGGGAGATCGATTTGCGTCGCGTCACCGGTAATAACAGCCGTGGAGCCAAAGCCTAATCGCGTCAGGAACATTTTCATTTGTTCGCGAGTGGTGTTCTGAGCCTCGTCGAGAATGATAAATGCGTTATTGAGCGTGCGGCCACGCATAAAGGCAAGGGGTGCAACTTCGATGATATTTCGCTCGATATATTTACCGACCGTCTCGAAACCAAGCATTTCATAGAGTGCGTCGTATAGAGGGCGGAGATACGGGTCTACCTTTTGCGTCAAATCGCCCGGTAAAAACCCCAGTCGCTCTCCAGCCTCGACCGCGGGGCGAACGAGTAGGATACGTTTTACGTCTTCTTCGAGCAGCGCTTGTACCGCACAGGCAACAGCGAGATAGGTTTTACCAGTACCTGCAGGACCGACGCCGAAATTGAGGTCGTATCGCTGAATGTCTTTGACGTAACTAATCTGGCTATGCCCGCGGGGTTTAACAGTGCCGCGTTTGGTTTTTATCGCTTTCACCAGAACAGACTCGTCGGTTGCTCCCTGATCCTGCAATAACTCAAGATCAGCCTGTTGTAGTTGCAGATGAATCGTTTCGGGACTTAGCCGAACGCCTTTGGTGACATCGCTATACAGTTTCTTGAGGAGCCTCTCCGCAGACGCACATGCTGCTGAGGGACCGCCAATCTTGACTTGGTTACCGCGATTGCTAACTGAAACCCGGAGCCGATCTTCAATGAGTTTCAGATGGGTGTTCAAGTGCCCGCAGAGCAGCGCAACGTGCTTCGCGTTTTCAGGTTCAAGCGTGAAAGAGGAGGATACTATGTCCTCCCGACTGTCGGGCTCGGGAGGTGTCGGGTCAATGTCCAAGGACTGTTTGGCCGCTCATGTAACGTATGGGGGAGTGACGATACCGTGCCTGTGCCGCATGTCAACCAACAAGCACGCCGCGTAGCGAGTTTGGTAGCGCATCAACAATATCGACCGTCGCGAATTCACCGATCAGATCGTGGTCTAGGCACGTGAAGTTAACCACACGATTGTTTTCCGTCCGACCTGCTAGCTGCCCGGGGTCTTTCTTGGACACACCAGTAACGAGAATACGTTGGGTTGTTCCAACCATGCGCCGACTGATTTCCATCGCTTGCTGATTGATACGACTCTGTAAGAGGTGGAGCCGTTTCTTCTTAACGTCCTCGGGCGTGTCATCCTGAAGATCGGACGCGGGTGTTCCGGGCCGTGCGCTGTAAATAAAGCTGAAAGAGGTATCAAATCCGATTTCCTCGATAAGCTTCATGGTCGCGAGGAAGTCCTGTTCGGTTTCACCGGGGAAGCCGATGATGAAATCCGATGACAACGAGATGTTGGGACGAATCTTTCGCAGAGCACGAATCTTTGATTTGTATTCAATCGCAGTGTGGCCGCGCTTCATCGCCATCAAAATACGATCCGACCCACTCTGCACCGGGAGATGTAGATGGTCGACCAGCGCGGGTATATCGCGGTAAGCCTCAATCAATGCATCGCTGAACTCTACGGGATGCGATGTTGTGTAACGAATCCGTTCAACGCCCGGTACCAAATTGACGAGTCCTAACAACTCAGCGAAGTCGACCACCTCCCCCAAATGATTCTCACCGCGGTAGGCGTTAACGTTCTGCCCCAACAGATTGACCTCTTTGACCCCTTCCGACGCTAGGTGCGCGATTTCTGCAATCACATCGTCAACAGGGCGAGATACCTCCTCACCTCGTGTGTAGGGCACAACGCAGAACGTGCAGTACTTGCTGCAACCCTCCATGATGGAGACAAACGCCGTCGCGCTATCGGTTGATGGCTGCGGTAGGCGGTCAAATTTTTCAATCTCCGGAAACGAAATATCAACAACAGCACTGTCTCTCTCGTTTCGGGTCTCGAGCATCTCGGGCAGACGGTGGAGCGTTTGCGGGCCAAATATCAGGTCGACATAAGGAGCGCGCTCGCTAATCGCCTCACCCTCTTGGCTGGCGACACAACCACCAACACCAATCACAACCTCGGGGCGTTTTGCTTTGATGGATTTCCAGCGTCCCAATTGGTGGAATACTTTTTCCTGCGCTTTCTCTCGAATGCTGCAGGTGTTTAACAACAGCACATCCGCTTCTTCTGCATTTTCCGTTCGTTCAAGCCCATGGCTTTCGCGCAATAGGTCGCCCATGCGCGCAGAGTCATATTCATTCATCTGGCAACCGTGGGTCTGGATGAAGACTTTGGAGGGGGTCGTTGTGCTCACGTGCTGGCGCTCAATATGTTCATAAAGCGCTATTATACCTGTGTAACCGTGAAATGGGCTGGCGTCACCCCTTTAGAATTTTGGCAAAAGTGGTAGCATCGCGCGCCCCGGATCAAACACACGAAAGAGCATGTCTAATCAGCCTGTGTACAAAATTATTTTCCACAACGGCAAGCAGATCTTTGAAGTCTTTGCTAAGCACATCTATCAGAGTGATATGTGGGGCTTTGTGGAGATTGAAGAAATGCTTTTTGGGGAGCGCTCTGCAATCTTAGTCGACCCAGGCGAGGAGAGACTTAAGTCCGAGTTTGCAGGAGTCAAGCGCAGCTATATTCCAATGCAATCCATCATCCGAATCGATGAAGTAGAGAAGCAAGGTGCTGCGAAAATCAGTGAAGGCGGTGAATCAGGGAAGATTGCTACCTTTCCTATGAGCCCAACCGGCGCCTCGAGCATTACGTCAGACGAGTAATAACCCAATCTCAGCTAGGGCAGCTGTGCCGTCAGAATGGCGCGGCGTGGCGCTGGGTGGCCTTCAATCGTCTTATTTCGATCCTCGGGATCCAGGAAATTGGTCAGCGAGTGGAATGTCATCCAGTCCGTTGAGCGCTGTTCCTCAATCGATGTCTGGCTGACATCGATAAGCTGTAGGTTTGTAAAGCCCACTTTTGAAAGCCAGAGTTTCAATGCTTCTGGACTGGGAAGGAACCAGACATTGCCCATTCTCGCGTAGCGTCCGGGCGGCACAAACACCGTCTGCTCGTCCCCTTCAACCACGAGTGTCTCGAGTACAAGTTCGCCGCCTGATACCAGCGTATCGCGCAGGTCTGTTAGGTGATCTATGGGGGATCGACGATGGTAGAGCACTCCCATCGAAAATACGGTGTCGAAGGCATGTAACTTTGGTGGCAGCTGCTCCAGCGTAAGTGGAAGGACGTGGACTGCAGAGTCGCCAAGGTATTTTTGAATGGCTTTGAACTGCAGAACGAAGAGCGGTGTTGGATCGATGCCGATGACCTCAGATGCGCCCGCGCCGCGCATGCGCCAGCAGTGGTAGCCGCTCCCACACCCGACATCGAGTACACGACGACCTTGCAGAGGTGATATCGCATCCGCGAGACGTTCCCACTTAAAATCCGAACGCCATTCGGTCTCGATATCCACGCCAAAAAGCGAGAAAGGTCCTTTTCTCCAAGGGTGTAAACCGCGGAGTGCCTTGTCCAGATCTGCGCGCGTGAGGTCGGTTATGTCCCCTGCAGCGCCCACATAAGCACTGTCGAGCTTGATTGTCCGGGCTGTAAGCTCAGGTAGCGCATGCATCGATTCTCGCCAGCGCTTCAGATCACCGTAGCGCTTCTCCGACATCGATTGAGCGAGTTGCTTAGGCAGTGCCTCCAGCCACTCGCAAAGCATTGGCTCTTCCCACCGTGCCGCGAAGGCTTCTAAATCTGCTGTGAGTTCCTCAGGTATGCCCATCGACGATCACGCAATGGCGATGAAAGAAGCGAAGTTCAAGCATTGAAACCAAATACTTGACCTAGAAAATCCGGCTTCTGAAAGGCGGTCGCTGTGTGACTGTGATGTTTCCGGAATCAGGACGTTCTCAATCGCATCCCGCTTTTGAGCAATCTCGAGGTCACTGTAACCTTGGCTGCGCTTAAAGTCGTGGTGCAGATCGATCATAAGTGTATCCATGGCAGGGTCAGCCATTGTGAGCTTCTCCGAGAGGATCAACAGTCCTCCGGGCACCATCGCTGAACGAATGGATTTGAGTAAGCTAAGCCTCTGCTGAACAGGAATGAACTGTAGCGTGAAGTTCAATATCACGACGCTGCAAGGAGCAAAGTCGACCTCTAGTGCGTCTGCCTCGATCCATTCAATACGGGACTCCGATTGCACTTGCTCTTTTGCACGGCGAATCATGGCTCCGGAGTTGTCGATGCCAATCAGTCGGCAGTCTCGTCGCGACGACGTGTTGCCCCCGAGCGCATGTTCTGCAGAGCGGATAGATTCGCCGAGTGAACATCCAATGTCGTAAATGCAAGTGCCTGGTTGCGCATACTGTTCAGCGAGTACGCCAGTCATTCTTACGACTGTCGAGTAGCCAGGTACGGAGCGTTGGATCATGTCGGGGAATACGTCGACAACTGAGTCGTTGAAGCTAAATAGCGTTGTATCAGAACGTAATTCAGCAAATAGGTTGTCGCGTTGGTTGGAAGACATGGCTGTGTATTTTTGATCGGTTAAAAACTTGTCTGCGAATAATATCAGGCATTTATGCGGCTAGACCCATACCGTATACTCGCGCCTTGTTTTTTTACGTAAGAGTCTCTGATGTTAGAGCAACTGACTGTTTTATCTCCTGATCCGATCCTTGGTCTTGCTGCTGAGTGCCGCGCAGATCCGAATCCAAATAAAATTGATTTGACGGTCGGTATTTACATGGACGAGGCGGGTGTTTGCCCCGTGTTTCAGGCAGTTCGTGAAGCGCAGCAACAGCTCGTGGCAGATGAGATTACTAAGGCCTACCTCCCCGCTGCGGGAGATGCTGTTTATACGCAGGCGATGAAGTCACTCGTTTTCGGAGACGAACTTGTCGGAGACGGCTCAAATATTACCGCTATCCAAACACCGGGTGGATGTGGTGCGCTTAGAATTGCTTCAGAGGTATTGGCCGCTGCAGCGCCTGACGCGACTGTTTGGATCAGCAACCCAACCTGGCCAGTTCATATCCCGCTAATGGGATCCGTCGGGCTGAAGTTTCAGACATACAGTTATTACGACCCAGCATCCCACGGGGTTGACTTTGACAACATGGCCAGCGATTTAAAGGGTGCAAACAAGGGTGATGTGGTGCTTCTACACGGTTGTTGTCACAACCCTTCAGGCGCTGATCTTACGCTTGCGCAGTGGGGTCAAATCGCCGACATGGCAGACGCTCAGGGCTTCACGGTTCTTGTCGACCTCGCGTATCAGGGAATGGGTACGAACTTAGAGGCTGACGTGGCGGGGCTTCGTTTGTTAGCGAGCCGTTTGGGTGAGCTCATTGTCGCCGCGTCATGCTCGAAGAATCTTGGCCTGTACCGTGAACGAACGGGTGTGGCGTTATTTTTTGGAAACGATACGCAAACCGCCGCGGCAACCCACAGTCACGGCTTGGGCGCAGCGCGACGTGTTTATTCTATGCCGCCCGCGCATGGCGCATTGCTCGCAGGACGCGTGCTGAGTGACCCTATTTTGCGCGCGTCTTGGGAAGGCGAACTTTCGGCTATCTGTGCACGGATGATTGAACTGCGGACGCAGTTGTCTGAGAAGCTTTCCGAGAAAACGAATCAGGACTTTTCTTTTATCTCGCGAGAGAAGGGCATGTTTTCTTTCTTGGGGCTATCAGTTGATCAGGCACGAGGGCTTCGTAAGGATCGTGGCCTTTATATGCTCGACTCGTCGCGCATCAACGTAGCGGCGCTTAACCAGCAAAATATGGACATCGTCGTCGACGCGGTTGCCTCTGTCCTTTAACTCTTGCTGCGTAGAGCACTGAGAGCAATCTGCTCGGAATAATCCACAGAGAAAAAGAGGCGAGTGCTTTAACCGCCTCTTCTCTGGTCGTATTTTTGTGTGAAAGCCTTAGGGGTGAGATAGAGAGCCTGACAAATAGGCTAAAGGGCCATTCAGCAAGTGGCGCCAGCGTCATCAAAGGCACTGCTATCAAAAAAAATTCCCAAGACTTGTAGCGAGCGGGCGCCTGACGTCTCCCATGCAGCACGCGGAGGAGCCCTAACCCTCCAGTTCAATAAGGCGCTCTAAGGCCTCGTCGAGTGACGTGCTTACCGTCGTCAGGCGGTCGAGTGTGTTCGCGACCTCCTCGCTATCACCTGCAAAAAATGAGGGGTCTGTTGTCTTCGCCTCGAGCGCCGCTTGCTCTTCTTCAAGCTGTGCGATGCGATCGGGCAGGCTTTTGAGTTCGCGTGTTTCTTTGTAACTCAGCTTCCGAGCCGCAGCTGGCTTGGGTGATGCCGTAGCAGTCGTCGGCGTCTCGACCTCTGCCGGTGTGTCGGACGTCTGCGCGACTTCCACTTTTCGATCAATTCTCGCATCGACGCTTTGCAGGGTTCCGCCTCGGCTCTCCCAATCAGAAAAATTGCCTGCTTGCTCTTCAATCTCGCCGGATTCGTTAATGACCAATAAGCTGGTCACGACACGATCCATAAAGTCTCTGTCGTGACTGACCAGCAGGATGGTCCCTTTGAATTCGAGCAATACCTCTTCCAATAGCTCCAAGGTTTCGATGTCGAGGTCGTTCGTAGGTTCGTCCAGTACCAATAAGTTGGCAGGCTGTGTGAAGAGCTTGGCTAGGATCGCTCGGTTGCGCTCTCCACCGGATAGCACTTTTGTGGGCGCGCGGACTCGGTCTGGTGAGAATAAAAAGTCACCTAGATACCCAATCGCATGGCGTTTCTTACCGTCAATTTCAATAAATTCCTGACCGCCACAGATATTGTCGATCAATGTACCCTCGGGGTCTAAATGGCCGCGGAGCTGATCTGAGTAGGCGATCTCTAATTTTGAACCGATCTTGACGGTTCCCTCGTTAGGCTCGAGTTCGCCAAGCAACATCTTGATCAGGGTGGTTTTGCCCGCACCGTTTCGCCCGACAATACCAATGCGGTCGCCACGCTGAATAATGGTATTGACGTTTTTGATGACGGGCTGGCCGTCATAGTCCACACCGGCGCCCTTAGCTTCGGCCACGAGCTTTCCGGAGAGTGAACTTGTCCCTACATTGATATTGGCCTTGCCAGTCTGTTGCCGCCGAGCCGCACGCTCCTCTCTCATCGCTTCGAGCCGTCGAACGCGCCCCTCGTTGCGTGTCCGCCGGGCTTTAATACCCTGTCGAATCCACACCTCTTCCTGCGCAAGTTTCTTATCGAATAACGCATTGGCAGTTTCCTCGGCGGCCAGTTGCTCTGCTCGGTGTTTTAGGAAGTCTCGGTAGCTGCCTTCCCAAACACTCAACATGCCACGGTCAAGCTCACCGATACGATTGGCAATAGCCTGAAGAAAACGTCGGTCGTGAGTGATTAGAACGATAGCGCCCCGAAAAGACTGGAGCTGTTGTTCGAGCCAGATGATGGTGGGTATATCGAGATGGTTGGTCGGTTCATC
The DNA here is from genome assembly GCA_965662305.1 of Luminiphilus sp. GTDB lineage: Bacteria > Pseudomonadota > Gammaproteobacteria > Pseudomonadales > Halieaceae > Luminiphilus. The sequence continues at coordinate 5,835 of CBFIHK010000024.1, read as the reverse complement.
AAGCAGCAGCAAGTCGGGTTCTGAGACAAGTGCGCGCGCAAGCGCAACACGCCTCCGCCAACCACCGGATAAGTCGGCCAAGTATTCATCACCATCGAGTCCGAGCTGAGTGAGAGTCGTCTCGACCCGATTTTGACCACTCCAACCGTCGTTTGCCTCGAGAGCAAGTTGTACCGACGAGAGTTCTTCGAACGCATTGTTATCGCTTGAAGCAAGCAACGCTCGGTACTTTACGAGCAGCTCACCCACATCGGCCAAACCGCCTGCGACCCAGTCAAACACCGATGTTTGTCCCTCGAGCGGCAGTTCCTGCTCCAGTCTCGATAGTTTTACACCGGGGTCGATCCATCGCTCTCCGTCGTCGAGTTGTTGTTCTCCTGTTAGGACTTTGAATAGCGTTGTTTTACCGACGCCATTTCTGCCCAGCAAGCCTAAGCGCTCACCTTTGGAGATGGTGAGGTTTAATTTATCGAGGAGTACCTGTGTGCCGAAATGTAACTCGGCATCACTCAAACGTAAGAGCGCCATCTAACATGATCCTTGCTTGGGCCGAGAGTTTACTTTAGTACCCGATTCACGTCTTGAGTTTGTTAAACTCATGGCGCTGTTTTGGGGGACAAAATGACTGCAGTAACTTCACATCGTGATGACGTGATAATCGGGCGCTGGTTAGCCATTTGTGCGGCCACGATTTTTGGCATGATTCTGTTAGGTGGCGTAACGCGCCTCACGGAGTCAGGTCTGTCCATGGTGGATTGGCGCCCCATAATGGGTGTTGTACCACCGCTGTCCACGGCTGATTGGGTATATCTGTTTGATCAGTACAAGCTGTTTCCCGAGTACCAGTTAGTCAACCAAGGCATGTCGCTCGAGGACTTCAAACAAATTTTCTGGTTTGAATATCTGCATCGCATGCTGGGTAGACTCATTGGTGTCATGTTCTTCATACCTTTGATGATCTTTTTGTGGCTGGGCAAGGTGAAGTCTTCACTCAAACCTCACCTGCTGTTCTTACTATTTTTGGGCAGCTGCCAGGGTTTCATGGGTTGGTATATGGTTAAAAGTGGTCTGGTGGACCGACCGGACGTGTCGCAATACCGGTTGACGGCGCACCTTGGTTTAGCGGTGGCGATCTACGCTTATATCGTGTGGCTAACCATTGGCTTGTTTTCACCTGATCGGTCTCTGCGCAATGATTCGGGTTTGGGTATCTTCGCAGTTATCGCGCTCGTGTATGTGATGATTCTCAGCGGCGGATTTGTGGCGGGCACCAACGCGGGGCTCTCCTTCCCCACTTGGCCGTTGATGGGCGATAGCTTTATACCGCCAGCGCTTTATGCGCAGGGTTTCATTTCTTCTTTCGAGCAAGTAACCACCATTCACTTTAACCACCGCATGTTGGCGTATTTGACGGGTGCAACGCTCGTTGTCTTAGCCTTGCGGACTTGGTTCACAGAATCCGACGCTCGCCTTCGCTTAGCTGGCATGCTGCTTCTCGCAGCTGTCACACTACAAATTGCGCTTGGCATAAGCACGGTCGTGTCCCATGTAAATGTCGCGATTGCCGCAGGTCATCAAAGCGGGGCCGTCATTTTATTGACTGCGGCTTTGTTCTGGGTACATTGTAAGCGCACAGAGGGTTAAAAGGCCGCCGAGAGACATTGCGTGGGTGGTGGCTCGAGGGCGGCGCTGTTGGGCTGGTCCTCCCAACCCTTCGGACAAAGGATGCTCTGGGGGATATTGAGTGGAGGTCACACTCACAGACAACAATAACGAGGCGCCTCAACAGGGAATGAGCTCCGGCCGTGCATTGGCGATATGCATGCAGCGGCTTGCGCAGCATCATGGGATTTCTGTCACCCCGCAATCGCTCGTTTCTGGATTGCCGACTACGCTAGATGAGTTTTCTCCCGAGTTGCTGGTTCGCTCCGCGAAGCGTGCTGGCATGAAAGCGCGACTGCAGAAAGTTTTGTTGGCGGATCTACCGTCGAATGCGCTTCCGGCCATAGTGCTGCTCGAGGACGATGACTGTGCGCTTGTCGAGTCGCTGTCAGCGGATGGGCGGGCGGTGGTGTTTCATCCTGCCAGTGGCATGAAATTACAGTCACCCAAAGTATCTGAACTCGAGCAACAGCACACCGGTTTTGTGTTGTTGGCGCGGCCGAAATTTCGTCTGATGGCCTCTCAGCTTGGCGGTATCGGCCGGCAGTCTGAGCACTGGTTCTGGTCAGTCTTAATGGAGCATCGAGGTTTGTATCGAGATGCTATTTACGCCTCACTGTTTATTAACGTGCTTGCGCTGGCTCTGCCAATATTTACGATGAACGTCTACGACAGAGTGGTGCCTAATGCGGCCTTTGAGACTCTGTGGGTACTTGCTGTCGGTGTACTGATTGCCGTGGTGGCTGACGTCGGTCTGCGAGTTATGAGGGGGTATTTTCTCGATTACTCGGCGCGCCGCATCGACGTTGATCTCTCGGCTGCGATCCTTGAAAAGACCTTAGGAATGCGACTCGAGCACAAGCCAGCCTCGGTAGGGTCTTACGCAGCAAACTTAAGATCGTTTGAATTCTTGAGAGACATTACCACCTCCGCTTCGCTAACCGGCTTCATCGATATTCCCTTCGCATTTGTTTTTCTGGCAGTTGTTGCGTGGATATCACCCGTATTGTTGATCCCTATTGTGATTGGCATTGTGCTTTTGCTGGCACTCGCTTTGGCTCTACGCCCCAGATTGGAACAACTGACCGAGACAACTTACGCTGCGAGCGCTCAGCGAAATGCTACGCTTGTGGAAGCCCTCTCTGGTCTAGAAACGCTTAAGGCCATGGGGGCAGAGTCAGTCATGCAACGTCAGTGGGAAGAGGCTACTCGCTTTCTTGCCAGCCAAAATCTCCGTTCTAAAAATTTGCAGCAGTGGCTCTCTCAAGTGAGCTCAGCACTGCAGCGTTTTGTTCAGATGTTCGTGGTTATTTTTGGTGTATACCTGATCTCGGCGGGGCAGTTGAGCATGGGCGGACTTATTGCCTGTATGCTGATTTCGTCTCGAGCGACAGCGCCCTTTGCAAAGTTGGGCTCGCTGATCACCCAATATCAGAATGCTAATGTCGCTATGCAGGCAATGAATGCCCTTTTCGCAACACCGAGTGAGTATTGTGAGGAAGGTGGGTTTTTGTCTCGTGAGTCATTTCAGGGGGCGTTTGAATTTAAGAACGTCAGCTTTCAATACCCTAATAGTGAGCTTCAGTCGCTTATAGGAGCCTCTCTCAAGATAGCGGCTGGCGAACATATTGCGGTTCTAGGGCGTGTTGGCTCAGGTAAGTCGACACTGACCAAATTGGCTCTCGGTCTCTTTCAAAGTACAGAGGGTGAAATCAGAGTTGACGGGGTGGATCTACGCCAGCTGGACCCACATGAGTATCGGGGTTCCGTGGGTTATGTTCCTCAAGACGTGACCCTGTTTACCGGGACCCTTAGGGAGAATATAGCCCTGGGTCGTCCGTCTATCACCGACGCCCAGCTCATCAAAGCCGTTGAGCGGGCGGGAATTAGTGAGTGGGTTAATCGTCATCCCTTGGGTTTTGATATGCCGATATCTGAACGTGGGGACTCGGTATCCGGGGGCCAGAAAAAGTGCATCGCAGTGGCGCGAGCGCTTGTCACCGAACCCACTATTCTGATTATGGATGAGCCCACGGGTGGCACTGATCAAACAACCGAACGGACCATTATTGAAAATTTAAGAGAGTTCATGTCGGGACGAACGCTCATCGTGGTGACTCATCGGAACTCTTTACTCGCCCTTGTTGATCGTATCCTTGTTGTCGATCGTGGCAAGATCGTCGCCGACGGCGCCAAGGAAGGCGTCGTTAATGCACTGCGACAAGGTAAAATCGGGAGGGCCGATGACTGAGATCGAGCAGAGCGCGCAGTCAAATGCCAAGGACGTTCCGAGCGAAACCGTCAAGGTGGTTAAGCGTCACTGGAGCGAACTTTCTGAAGAAGCGGTAATTGAGCAAGAGCCTACGCGCGCTCGGCATCTCATGTATGCGGTGCTTATTGTGATGATCGTACTTGTGATCTGGAGTGCGGTTGCCAGTATCGATACGGTAACGCGAGGGCCCGGCAAGGTCATTCCATCGAGTCAGGTACAGATCGTTGGGTCGCAGGATGGCGGTATCGTTCAGGACATCCTAGTCTCGGAGGGAGAGATTGTAACTGAGGGCCAGGTATTGCTGCGGTTAGACAGAACCCGCGCTCAGGCATCTCTGGGAGAGAATCAGGCAGAGTTGCGCGGGCTAGAGATGCGGGCGCGCCGATTGGATGCCTTGGTCTCGGGGCGAGAGTTTTTGCCAGACGAGGAGATGCTCCGCTTTGCGCCACAGGTGGTTGCTGAAGAGATGCAGCTGTTTGAAGCCAGTAACGCCGAGTTGGAAGCGCAGGAGCTGATTGCCCAGCGGCAAAAACGCCAACGCGAGGAAGAACTCGAGGAACTCCAGGCAAAACGCGATCAGCTTATTAGAGAAACAACGCTTGCGAGGGAAGAGTTGGAACTCACGAGGCCCCTCGTTGCCTCAGGTGCTGCATCAAAAGTCGAAACACTTCGGTTAGAGCGTGAGGTGAATCGGGCGGCAGGTGAACTCAAGCAGGTTCGGGCAGGAATTAGAAGAACTGAGGCTGCGATTGCCGAAGCCGAGACAAATGTTGAGGCTGTCCGTCTTGAGTTTAGTGCCAAGCGTCGGGAGCAATTGACTGAGACTTATACGCGTATCGCGGCGTTGAGTCAGGCAGGAGAGGGACTGAGCGACCGGGTCAATAGTACCGAGGTTGTATCACCTGTGTCAGGTACCGTGAAACAGCTCCACTACAACACGATAGGCGGTGTTGTACTTCCCGGTCGGGACATTATTGAGCTCGTGCCCGCAGACGATACGCTTTTACTTGAGGTTCGCATCAAGCCTCAAGACATTGCTTTTCTGGCTCCGGGTCAAGAAGCGAATGTGAAGTTCACCGCGTATGATTTCGTCGTTTACGGGGGCATGGACGGTGTTATCGAGCAAATTGGCGCGGATACACTGATCGACAATGATGATGAGCCGTATTACGAAGTTACCGTGCGCACCCGCCGTGTTGATTTTGGTCCGGATCAACCCATCATCCCGGGCATGACGGTTGATGTTGATATTTTAACGGGGCGCAAGACAGTACTTTCTTACCTGATGAAGCCCATTCTGAGAGCTCAGCAAAGAGCACTCTCCGAGCGATAATGGCGCACACGATAATTACGTTGGCTGAGCAACCAGCCTCTAGATGGGTAGAGGCCCTAGGTGCCGTGGTGTTGCGCAGCTCGATAGCTGGCGTTCTTATTTCCCCCGCTACGACTTATTGGCTGGATTTTTCTACGCTGCAGAGAGGGGAGGCTCTCAAGGCCCTCGATACCATTTTATCGAAAAGTGATATGGCGCCCGTCGTTTGTATGGTGCCTTTTCCAAAAGACGAGGAAGCCTTTGGTTTACTTGCGCGCGGTGCCAGAGGTTATTGCCATGTTGCGGCAGCTTCGAGTCAGCTCCGACTTGTCGCATCAACGGTCACCAGTGGGGGATTTTGGCTGCCGGCAACACTCATGCGGCGGTTTATGGCGAGTGCAGGTGGGATGGTTGCACAAGCATCGCAGCGTCCTGCTGTTGATCTGGACGACCTTACCCGCCGCGAGCGTCAAGTTGCAGAGGCTGTTGCTGATGGGCTGAGTAACCGCGAGATTGCCGAACGCTTGTCTATTTCAGAACGCACAGTAAAGGCGCGACTCACAACGGTTTTCCAGAAGTTTGACGTGCG
>CBFIHK010000023.1:0-28474 GCA_965662305.1 Luminiphilus sp. | reverse complement strand
TTTATGCGGGTTCTTTTTTTGTGAGGTGTGGATATACTTGCCAACGGGCAGGGCGTCTAAGACGCTGTTTTACATAAGAGGAAACAATAAATGGAATACTTAGTCGAGTTCATCTTCCGTTACATCCACGTCATCGCCGGTATCACTTGGATCGGCATGCTGTACTACTTCAACTTTGTGCAAACAGAGTACTTCAAAGAAGCTGAGGCAGACGCCAAGAAAGACGCGATGGCCAAGTTGGCGCCGCGTGCGCTTTGGTGGTTCCGCTGGGGTGCAATGTTCACGTTCATCACTGGCGCATACCTCCTCCACAAAGTCGGTGCGTTGGGCGCAACGATGCCCGCTATCTGGGTAGGCGCGTTGGCAGGTACGTTTATGTTCCTGAACGTTTGGTTGATCATCTGGCCAGCGCAGCAAGTTGTGCTTGGTATGAAGGAAGGTGATGGCCCCTCAAACGCTGCGAAAGCAGGTTTGGCAAGCCGCACAAACACGCTTTTCTCAGGTCCCATGCTGCTGGGTATGTTGGCGTCTAAGCACTTGCCATTGGCAGGCTCAACGACAGGCCTTTACATTGCAATGGGCTTAATCGTTCTGCTCGAGATCAATGCGATCATGGGTAAGCAGGGTCCAATGACAACTGTAAAAGGTGTTATTCACATGTCGCTGCTCCTCACAGTCGTTACATGGGCGCTCCTAAACTTCGTTTGATTCAGATGTAAGTTGGGTGCAAGAAGAAGGCGGCTTTGGCCGCCTTTTTTGTGTCCGATTAATCATCACGAAGACACGCTGCTCGCGGTATACTCATGCCTTCTGGGGGGAGGAACGACATGGCCCAAGATGAGCTAACCGAAATTCCATCATTTGCGGCTCGCCGCGACGAGGCCGTCGACAGTGCACCGCGCAATGCCATACCGAGCCGCAGCCGCGAAGCGGTTGGTCTCTCGGGGGCGAGTAAATTTGCTCTGGCGTTTTCCTTTGTCGCTGTTTGTGCGCTCTCAGCCTATGCGTTTTATAGCTATCAGCTCATCGGTGAATTAACGGCCGATCAATCTAGGACGGGCAAGCAAGTGCAAAGCCTCGAGAACCTTCTGACGGATACCGATGAGACGGTGACGAAGTCAGCGGCTGCCATGGGCGCCCAGCTCAATCTTCTAGACAGCGAAGTGCGCAAGCTGTGGGATGCACGCAAAGTCTCGAACCGTAAGCTTACCGATTTAGAAAAGGCTGATAGATCGGCAGCGAAAACGGTCCAGACACTTCAGGACAATGGATTTCGCCAGAAAAAGACCCTAGATGCGCTCACTGCCGACCTTAAGGCGCTGCAAACACTCTCTGCTGATATCGAGCGTCTGGCCGGGTCTGCACGGCAAATTCAGAGCGACGTTGAGCGTCTCGCTGACAATGTGAACCGCTCAAACTTAGAGCGTGCAGCGCTAGGAAAACGCGTTGGGGCAAACGAAGAATGGGTTGCCTCGATCAATAATTTCCGCAAGCAAGTGAACACGAACGTGAACCAATTGCGGGCCGATATTCGAGCCATATCCGCTCAAATTGATGCGATAGATACTGCCCCGGCACCCACACCCACACCCGCACCCGCGCAGCCTGCAGTGCAATAGCGCAGTTCAGTGACGCGGTGGAAAGATGCAGTGGAATCAAACGTACAGGAATTAGATCTTTTAAGAGGTAAATCATGACGGTAATTCGAGACCGTGACGTTGTAGAGAGCGTAGCTGACGCGCTGCAATTCATCTCCTACTATCACCCTCAGGACTTCGTCCAAGCGGTCCACCGTGCTTACGAGATGGAGCAGAGTCAGGCTGCAAAGGATGCGCTCGCGCAGATATTGATCAACAGCCGTATGTGCGCGATGGGTAAGCGTCCCATCTGCCAGGACACGGGTATTGTCACGGTGTTTGTCGATATCGGTATGGAGGTGCGCTGGGAGACGTCGCAACCGCTTGAAGACCTTATCAATGAAGGTGTGCGCCGCGCATATTTACACCCCGATAACAAGCTCCGTGCATCGATTCTGGACGATCCGGCGGGGGCTCGAAAAAATACCAAGGACAACACGCCGGCCGTTATCCATACGCGCATGGTGGCGGGTAACACCGTTGACTTCCGCGTAGCGGCCAAGGGTGGCGGTTCCGAAAACAAATCCAAGCTGGCTATGCTCAACCCTTCCGATAGCATCGTTGATTGGGTGGTGAAGACCGTACCGACCATGGGAGCGGGTTGGTGCCCACCTGGGATGTTGGGGATTGGTATTGGCGGCACCGCCGAGAAAGCTATGGTGATGGCGAAAGAGTCGCTGATGGACCCTGTCGATATCCATGAGCTTCGCGACAGAGGACCTTCCAGTAAAGCGGAGGAGCTCAGGCTCGAGATCATGGATGCCGTGAACAAGTTAGGGATTGGCGCCCAAGGCTTAGGCGGTCTCACGACGGTACTTGATGTGAAAATCATGGATTACCCCACCCACGCGGCATCCTTGCCTGTGGCGATGATCCCCAACTGTGCTGCGACACGACACGCGCACTTTGAGTTAAAAGGGGACGGCCCTGTGTACCAGGAGGCGCCAAGTCTCGAGGCGTGGCCCGAGGTGACTTGGGAGCCCGGTGAGTCGGTTAGGCGTGTTGATCTCGACACCGTCACGCGCGAGGAGACCCTTACTTGGCAGCCGGGTGATACCTTGTTGCTCTCAGGCACGATGTACACGGGTCGAGACGCTGCACACAAGCGCATGACGCAAATGATTGCGGGTGGTGAGGAGCTACCCGTTAATTTGCAGGGCAAGTTTATCTACTACGTTGGCCCCGTAGATCCTGTGCGCGACGAGGTAGTAGGGCCTGCAGGTCCGACAACATCGACACGAATGGACAAGTTCACGGACAACATTCTCGAGAATACAGGCCTTCTTGGCATGATCGGCAAGGCAGAGCGCGGCCCCGTTGCGATCGAGGCTATTCGCAAGCACAAAGCGGTCTATCTCATGGCCGTGGGGGGCGCCGCATACCTGGTATCAAAAGCCATTACTGACGCTGAGGTTGTGGCTTTTGAAGATCTGGGTATGGAAGCAATATATGCATTTACGGTCAAAGACATGCCCGTAAGTGTGGCTGTCGATGCCGAGGGTACTTCGGTCCACATTACGGGGCCTAAAGTATGGCAAGCCGTCATTGAAGAGCAGGCCATTGAGCTGTTTTGAGGCCTCTTTAGCGAGCACTTCTGATTCATGCTGTAAGCATGGTGAGAATCAGATTGTGAGCGCTGCGAGCGTAGGCCGAGTGTAAAAGGTGCCGACTGAGACGCTCTACTGGCACGACTACGAGACCTCCGGAGCGTCACCGGCGAATGACCGTCCTTGGCAGTTTGCGGGCGTACGAACCAACCTTGATCTTGAAATTATTGGCGAGCCGCTGACGGTCTATGCCAAGCCCTCGCTCGATGTACTTCCTCACCCGACGGCTATAAGGGTTACGGGGATTTCGCCTTACGAATGTGAGGAAAAAGGACTGACCGAGCAGGGGTTTATTGCGCGTATCCACGACGAACTATCGCAGCCAGGCACCTGCGGTGTTGGTTATAACTCGCTGCGCTTTGACGACGAAGTCACACGTTACAGCCTCTGGCGTAATTTTTACGATCCCTATGCGCGTGAGTACAGCCGCGGAAACAGTCGTTGGGACCTTATCGATATTGTCCGAGCTTTTTACGCACTGTGCCCCGATAGTCTCCAATGGCCTAAGCACCCAGACGGATCCCCCAGCTTCAGGCTTGAAGATCTGACTGCGGCTAACGGCCTCGAACACGGGGCGGCCCACGATGCCATGTCGGATGTTACGGCAACACTCGCTCTCGCGAGGGCGCTACGAGCGACGGATGAGGCCCTGTTTGACCGCTTATTGGGTCAGCGCTTTAAGGCGCGCGTTGAGGCCATGGTGGATACACATCGTATGACACCGTTGGTACATATATCAGGGCTCTTTGGTACGGATCGACACAGTCTTGGCGTTATTGTGCCGCTAGCGATTCATCCGGATTTTAAGTCGGATGTTATCTGCGCTGACATCACGCGCGAGCCCTCATTTCTAGACATGACGATCGAGGAGATCAAGGCACGCCTCTTTGCCAAGAAAGAAGAGTTGAATTCGCCGGATGACCGTCCAAGCTTGATGACCATCAAAGTGAATCGCGCGCCTGTGTTACTACCTATGTCGGATATCAGTCCCGAAGCCGCTCAGCGCTTAGGCCTGAATGGCGATCGTTTACGTGCTCACTTGAGCCAGCTGCGGGCCGCGCGGGAGGCGCGAGGTGCGGCCTTCACCGGGGACTGCCAAGACGTTTACCGGTCGGCTGCAAGGCCTGTCGATGCCAACCCCGATACTGCGCTCTACGGGAGCTTTGTGCCCAAAGAGGACCGAGGGTTGATCCAAGAGGTGCGCGATGCCTCTCCCGCGGAGTTACGAGACCGTCGTTTTGCATTCACAGACTCGCGATTACCCGAGTTGTTATTTCGCTACCGAGCAAGGAATTGGCCGGAAATTCTGAGCGATGCGGAGCATTTACAGTGGTACGAGCACTGCAGGACCCAGTGGGAGACGAGTGAGCACCTCAATCTTGAGGCGTTCCATTCAGCTCTCGAGTCCGAGATGAAGGCTGAGAATTTGAGTGAAAAACAGGCCAATGCACTCGCTGATTTAGAGCGCTGGGTGTTTACGAATGCCAAAGTTTTAGGTGTTAAGTCGGCATCGGTTTAAACTAAGATCCGAGCGGCTTATGGGCGCTTGCTCGGCACCTACGCATAGGAGTCGCATCAAGCCCCGAGGGCATGTCGATTACTGTTGGCAAAGCCATTGCCACAGAAGCGCTGAATGAAAGGTGCTGAATGAAAGGCGCTGAATCGATGCTGAGCTACGCCGTGTCATCGAGACGTCTGAGGGTGCCAAGAGCGCAGAGCAGCACAGGCAGCATGGGCAGTACGGGCAGCACAAAGAGTGCTTGGAAATCGAAAAGTAGGGAGAGAGCGCTTTGAAATTTGCCGGCCATCACATCTTGGGAATCAGTCAATTTGACCGAGGTGATGTCGACCGTATTTTCGAAGTGGCGGATCGCATGCGTCCCTATGCTCGCCGCGAGCGCAAAACATCCGTACTCGAGGGTGCCATTCTAGGCTCGATGTTCTTTGAACCATCCACCCGAACCCGAATCAGTTTTGGCAGTGCCTTCAATCTTTTGGGTGGGCATGTTCGTGAAACGACAGGATTTGAGAGCACCGCCATAGCCAAAGGCGAATCGCTTTACGACACGGCGCGTGTGTTGAGTGGTTACTCTGACGCTATTGTTATGCGCCACCCCACCGAAGGCTCGGTGAGTGAATTTGCCACGGCGAGTCGGGTGCCGGTCATTAATGGCGGTGATGGTGCCAATGAACATCCCAGTCAGGCACTTTTAGACCTTTATACGATTCGTAGTGAACTCGCTACGCGTGGCCGTGACATCGATGGATTGCGTATCGCAATGGTCGGTGACCTTCGTTACGGCCGCACCGTGCACTCGCTATCGCGCTTACTCACCCGGTTTAAGAATGTTCGCGTGAGCCTTGTCTCGCCCGCTGAACTTAGAATGCCCGAGGCGCTTGTAGAGGAAATGCGGGAGAGCGGTATCGAGGTGGTAGAGACCGATCAGCTCGAGGTCGGGATTGCGAACGTCGACATTGTGTACTCAACGAGAATTCAGGAAGAGCGATTCGCGTCACAAGCCGATGCGGATCTGTATCGAGGTCGGTTCAGATTAAACCAGAGCATTTACACCGCACTTTGCGAGCCCAACACGGTCATCATGCATCCGCTGCCCAGAGATTCGCGAGAGGGTGCTCAGGAGCTTGATGAGGATCTCAATGATGACCCCAACCTTGCGATTTTCAGGCAGTCGGATAACGGTGTTCTCGTGAGGATGGCACTATTTGCACTGATTCTCGATGTTGCGGACCAGGTCGACGATTATTCAAAACCGGTCAACTGGAGCACCGAGAGGCGATTCTGAGATGCCGATTTTGAGACCCTAAATTTGAGAGGCTGGCTGTGAGCGACGGGTTATGAAAGGGTCATCTATTGCCTACGGCGCAGGTGACGTCGAGGTAACAACGCAGGAAACGGTCTTCCAGGGCTATTTCCGGATGGACGCGCTAACACTGCGCCATAAGCGCTTCGATGGCTCGTGGACAAACAACATTCGTCGAGAGTTGTTTCAGCGCGGCGATGCGGTTGCAGTTCTTCCATGGGACGTGAAAGAAGATCGCGTTGTTCTCATTGAACAATTTCGTCCTGGCGCGATTCGGGGATCAGACTCTCCGTGGATGTTGGAAGCGATTGCAGGTGTTGTCGAGGAGGGCGAGTCGGATGAAACTGTGGCTCACCGAGAAGCCTCGGAAGAGGCTGGATGCACCATGGATGCACTGCTGCCCATCACCTCTTACTACCCGAGTCCTGGTGCCTGCTCAGAGCAAATTCGACTTTTTATCGGTCGTCTGACTTCGGCTGCCGTCGGCGAAGTCCGGGGTGTCGAAACCGAGAACGAGGATATTTTGGTCCACTCAGTCGCGCGTGAAGAGGCGATTGCCTTGCTCGATGCGGGAAAAATCAATAACGGGCTGACCATCATCGCGCTACATTGGCTTGCGCGTCACGGCGATCGATTACGGTCGGATTGGTTAAGCGAATGAGCGAAGGTCTAGAGGCGTCTCCACCAAAAAAGCGAGGCCTCCTTGGGTCGAGTCTCATTGTCAGCATGGGCACGATGCTGTCGAGGGTCCTTGGCCTCGCCCGCGATGTGGTCTTCGCCAACCTTTTGGGCGCTGCGCCTAACGCCGACGCTTTCTTCGTCGCTTTTAAGATTCCTAACTTTCTTCGGAGACTGTTCGCCGAGGGTGCCTTCTCGCAGGCCTTTGTACCCGTGCTGACTGAAGTTAAGGAAGGGGGCACGCACGAGCAGGTCAAGGCGCTGATTAATCGCGTTGCTGGCGTATTGGGAGGCTCACTTTTCGTATTAACGGCAATAGCCATGTTGATGGCGCCGTGGGTGGCGCTGATATTTGCACCCGGCTTCAGTCGCGATGCCGCGAAGCTTGCACTGACTGCCGACTTGATCGTCTGGACGTTCCCTTATCTGATGCTGATCAGTTTGACGGGGTTTTGCGGCGCAATACTGAATACCTACGGACGCTTTGCGATCCCCGCTTATACGCCAGTACTGCTCAATCTCTCGCTGATTTCTGCAGCTGTTTTCTGGGCGCCAACCATGCCGGAGCCTGCTATGGGTTTGGCGATAGGTGTGGCCCTGGCGGGTGTGGTTCAACTGCTTTTTCAACTGCCTTCTTTGCGTGCGCTAAAGCTCACGCCAAGACCGATCTGGGACACAGGCGATCCGGGTGTCCGTAAGATTTTGGCGCTCATGGTGCCCGCACTGTTTGGTGTCTCGGTGAGCCAAATCAACTTGTTGTTTGACACTGTGCTAGCGAGTTTATTGCCCGACGGTAGTGTGGCCTGGCTCTATTATTCTGATCGACTGACAGAGTTACCTCTGGGTGTGTTTGCCATCGCAATTGCCACCGTGATTCTGCCGACGCTATCAGCACTCAATACGCGCGCGGATTCTGATGCGTTCTCGCAGACATTGGTCTGGGCCATTCGGAACGTGCTGCTGATCGCGGTGCCCGCAACGGTTGCGCTCTGGATTCTCGCTGAGCCTATCTTGGCGACCTTGTTCCAATATGGCGCGTTCTCTGAGGGTGACGTGACTATGGCGGCGGCGAGCCTCCGTGCTTACACCCTTGGGCTGGGTGCTTTCATGCTGATCAAGGTTTTGGCACCTGGATACTATGCGCGTCAGGATATGAAGACACCCGTGAAGATCGGCATCATCGCTATGGTGAGCAATATGGTGCTCAACGTTGCGTTTGTGTTCCCGCTTCTGTGGTACTTCGATATGGGACACGTGGGGCTTGCTCTCGCGACAAGCGCATCTGCGTGGATAAATGCAGGATTGCTATTCATGGGCCTGCGGCGTGGGGGTGTACCACTCGCGGGCGTATTTGGCAGCAAATACGCGCTTCGCCTATTAGTGGCGGTTACGGCGATGGCTGCTCTTTTGGCGCTCATCACCCCAGAGGTTGCGCGTTGGTTGGAGGCCGATCTTTGGTGGCGTGTATCGCGGGTTTCAGTGCTAGTGGTTGCAGGACTCGGCAGTTTTGTCTTGCTGCTCGGCGTGCTCGGTTTAAAGCTCAGAGAAATTAAGGATCCGAGACTGCACTGATCGAGATTGTCGGTCTCTGCTTCTGTATACTCCGGTTTGGCTTTTTTTATCCCTTTGGCAACATGAAACTCATTCGCGGATTGCACAATCTATCGGAATCGAGCCTCTCGCAGAGCGCGGTCACGATTGGTGCTTTCGATGGTGTCCATCGAGGGCATCAAGAGGTGCTTGCGCATTTGAAACGCGAAGCAGATACACGAAGTTTGGCAACGACGGTCATCACGTTTGAGCCATTGCCTGGCGAGTTTTTATTTCCCGACCGTGCACCGCCTCGGTTGATGACCTTTAGAGAGAAGTTCACCGCGCTCGCTGATCAAGACATCGATAACTTACTGTGCCTGCGCTTCAATAATCGTTTGAGAACAATGAGTCCCCGAGCCTTTGTGGAAGATATTTTCGTCAAGGGTCTCAACGCGCGCTACATCGCCTTTGGCGATGATTTTCGCTTTGGAAAGGATCGCGAAGGTGATCTCGCGTTTACACAATCACTCGCGCAGGAGTTTGATTACGAAGTTGTTCCCACATCGACCTTTGATATGGCGGGAGAGCGCGTCAGTAGTACGCGAATTCGAGAAACGTTGTTGGACGCAGATTTTTCGAAAGCCGCTGATCTATTGGGTAAACCGTTCAAACTTTCGGGAAAAGTACTCAAAGGTAAGCAGTTGGGACGAACTATTGGCTCACCGACAGCCAATATTGCGCTCAAGCGTGTAAAGTCGCCGCTTCACGGTGTTTATGCGGTGAGAGTGTCCGGGGTAGGACTGAGCAGTGCGGCCGGTGTGGCCAACGTCGGTGTCAGACCTACAGTGAACGACGGCACGCTCGCCAACCTCGAAGTGCACCTGTTTGATTTTGACGGTGATCTCTACGGAGCGCGCCTTAGTGTGGAGTTCATGACGAAGCTCCGAGATGAGAAGAAATTTGAGTCGTTGGATGCGTTGAAGGCAGCGATTGCGGCTGATCAGCAGGCTGCGCGAGCGTGGCATGCATCACATCCAATGAGATAGAAAGAGAAACCAGTTCGAAGATGACTGACTATAAAACGACATTAAACCTGCCTCAGACAGCGTTCCCAATGAAGGCAAACCTCACTCAGCGCGAGCCACAGAGGCTCAAGCACTGGGAAGAGATGGGCCTCTATCAGAAAATGCGTGCAGCGGGTTCGGGCAAGCCAACGTTTATTTTGCACGACGGCCCTCCCTACGCAAACGGCGAGCTTCACGTGGGTCACGCGGTCAATAAAATACTCAAAGACATCATCACAAAGTCAAAGACATTGGCAGGTTTTGACGCGCCATACATTCCTGGTTGGGACTGCCACGGCCTACCTATTGAGCTCAACGTTGAGAAGAAAGTGGGTAAGCCCGGTCATAAAGTGACCGCAGCCGAGTTCCGTCAAAAGTGTCGCGAGTATGCGGCTAAGCAGGTAGACAATCAGCGCGAGGACTTCAAGCGTATGGGCGTTGTTGGCGATTGGGACGACCCCTACCTGACCATGAACTTTAAGTTCGAGGCGAACATTGTCCGGACGCTCGGCAAGATTATCGAAAACGGCCACCTACAGCAGGGCGCGAAACCCGTTCACTGGTGTTTGGATTGTGGCTCGGCATTGGCGGAAGCCGAGGTTGAGTACCAAGACAAGGTGTCGTCCGCGGTTGATGTTGCCTTTCCTTTCGCTGATCCCGAGCAGGCCGTAGCGATTTTGGGAGACACCGGACTCGATGAGTTATCGGTTGCGATTTGGACGACAACGCCTTGGACGCTTGCAGCAAACCGAGGCGTTAGCATCGCCGCCGATCTCGATTACGTTGTTATCAACGTGAGTGGCACAGGCGTTTTGGTAGCTGAAGCCTTAGCGGCGGACTGTGCTGCGCGTTTTGGTGTGGAAGAGGTGGACATTCGAGCCACCGTCAAAGGTGAGGTGCTCGATCGCGTCATGGTTGTGCCGCCGTTTGCAAGTGAGCCCGTGCCGCTGATGCTGGGCGACCACGTCACGACTGATGCGGGTACAGGTTGCGTGCACACCGCACCTGCGCACGGTCTTGAGGACTTCCAGATCGGCAAAGCTTATGACCTTGAGGTCTACAACCCGGTGGGTGGCAACGGTGTTTATCTGCCCGGCACCCCGGTCTTTGAAGGTAAGCACATTTTTAAAGCGAACGATGAAATCGTTGCTGAGTTAGAGGCGCGCGGCATTCTTTTGTGCCACAAGCCATTCAATCATTCCTATCCGCATTGTTGGCGCCATAAAACGCCGATCATCTTCCGTGCGACGGCACAGTGGTTCATCTCCATGGAGCGCCAGGGCTTGCTCGAGGAGGCCAAGAAAGCGGTTGATGTCGTCACTTGGATACCCGATTGGGGACGCGCGCGCATCGATGCCATGTTGGAAAACCGACCTGATTGGTGTGTCTCGCGCCAGCGGACCTGGGGGGCGCCCATTCCGCTATTCGTCAATAAAGTTGATGGCAGTTTGCACCCTAACAGCGTGGCGCTGATCGAAGATGTTGCGACGCGTATCGAAGGTAAAGGCGTCGACGCGTGGTTCGAGCTCGAGGCAAGCGAGCTACTGGGTGATGAAGCCGACCAGTATGAGAAGGTCACCGATACGCTCGATGTCTGGTTTGATTCCGGCGTGACCCACGCCTGCGTCTTGCGAGATCGAGAGGGCTTGTCATCACCTGCCGACCTGTATCTCGAAGGTTCAGATCAGCACCGAGGCTGGTTCCAATCATCGTTACTGACAGGTATCGGTGCGTTCAATGAGTCGCCTTACCGGCAAGTGTTGACCCACGGGTTCACCGTGGATGGCGAAGGTCGAAAGATGTCAAAGTCGATCGGCAATATCATCCCGGCGAAGAAGGCGATGAACGACATGGGTGCCGATATTCTGCGCCTGTGGGTGTCGTCCGCTGATTACCGCAACGAGATCGCGGCCAGCGATGAGATCTTCAAGCGCACATCAGATACCTACCGGCGCATCCGAAATACAGCGCGTTTTTTGTTGGCAAATTTGGCAGGTTTCGAGCCCACAAAAGATTTAGTTGAGAGCACTGAGCTACTGCCGCTTGATCGTTGGATTGTGTCGAAGACGCAAGCGTTGCAGACAGAGTTGATTGAGGCATACGACACCTACCAGTTCCACCACGTGTACCACAAGGTACACAACTTCTGTAGCGGTGAGCTCGGTGGCTTCTATCTAGACGTCATTAAGGATCGTCAGTACACCACTCAGACTGACTCGCTTGCGCGACGTTCGTGTCAGACTGCGCTCTTTCACATGGCGGAAGCGATCAGTCGGTGGATTGCGCCCGTCCTAAGCTTCACAGCTGAGGAGATTTGGGAGAATCTACCGGGTGCGCGTGCGGAGTCGGTGTTCTTGGCAGAGTGGTATGAGTTGCCAGCGACGGATAGCATTGACGTCATGGGTGATGCGTTCTGGACAACATGCCTGGCTGTGCGGCAGGACGTT
Source organism: Luminiphilus sp. (assembly GCA_965662305.1). Lineage (GTDB taxonomy): Bacteria > Pseudomonadota > Gammaproteobacteria > Pseudomonadales > Halieaceae > Luminiphilus. The sequence goes on along the minus strand of CBFIHK010000023.1, from coordinate 16,686 downwards.
AACAAGGCGATGGAAGCAGAACGCGCTGCGGGCAATATCCGAGGATCCCTCGATGCGAGTGTTGTGCTGTACGTATCTGATGAGCTCAAGGCGTCATTGGCGACGTTAGGTGACGAACTGCGATTCGTGCTCATTACCTCGGGCGCTGAACTTGCAAGTATTGCCGATGCACCCGCTGATGCATCCGCTAATGTAAGGACAGGTGAGATCGAAGGCTTGAAGGTTGTTGTTAGTGCGAGCGAAGCAGAGAAATGCGAGCGGTGCTGGCACCGACGCGATGATGTGGGTTCGCATACCGAGCATCCCACCTTGTGTGGCCGGTGTGTGTCCAACGTCGCAGGTGATGGCGAAACGCGGCACTTTGCGTAGAACGCGGCGCTTTGCATAGAACGCTGTAGTTAGTATAAAACGCGCCGCTTTATATAGATTGGCTCGCCACAGGTTGAGGATGGTTATTTCAGCGTGACGTTGATGTGCCGAGCACCTGAACTGGCAGGTGGTGACTGTTATGCTAGAGGGGTTTGAGACTTGATATGAGTGACGCTCAGAGAGATCAAAGCGGTCAAGTAGCGGAATCAACGTCGCTGATTCGTCGATTGCTGTTGAACCCCTGGGTTGGCTTTGTATTGGCTGCCGTAGTTATTGGTCTTGATCAGTACACCAAAGCGTTGGCGACTGCGGAGCTGCAATATCGCGTGCCTGTCGAGATCACCTCTTGGTTCGATCTCATGCTTGCTCACAATACAGGCGCAGCGTTTAGTTTCTTGGCGAGCGCCGGCGGCTGGCAGCGATGGTTTCTCGCTGGTGTGGCACTCGTTGTGAGTGTTGTTGTCGGTGCATGGCTGACGCGCCTCAAACACTCTGAGCAGGTATTGGGTATCGCATTAGGGTTGGTTTTGGGCGGTGGATTAGGCAATTTAATCGATCGGGTCAGCCTCGGCTATGTCGTTGATTTTATCTCGTGGCATTACAACGATTGGTATTGGCCTGCCTTCAATATTGCAGATTCAGCCATTTGCGTCGGCGCCGTCTTGTTGGTTTGGGATAGCTTCTTGGGTGAGTCGAGTAAGCAGCAAGAGAATTAAATTAGGTAAGTATGACAAGCGATCTTCACATCACTGAGAACACAAAAGTCTCTCTCAATTTCTCGATTACGCTGGATACGGGCGAGGTCGTCGACAGTAATTTTGAGCGCGAGCCCGCAAGCTTTGTCATGGGCGACGGGTCCCTGTTGCCAGGCTTTGAGGCCTGTCTTATCGGAATGAAAGGCGGAGAAGAGGGTGTTTTTACTATCACCCCTGAGCAAGGCTTCGGCGAGCCTCAGGAAGCCAATTATCAGGACATACCCCGTCATACCTTCAGTAACGACTCTGAACTTGAGATTGGCATGGTGTTTTCGTTTGCTGATGCCGCTGGGGGTGAACTCCCGGGCGTTGTTGACTCTTTCGACGAGGACACAGTCCGTGTTAACTTCAACCACCCACTCGCGGGACGCACCCTCAGGTTTGAGGTGAAAATCGACCGCGTGGAACCAGCGGAGTTGCACTGATGACAGTGATGCTTGCCAACCCGCGCGGATTTTGTGCCGGTGTTGATCGGGCTATCGACATCGTTAATCGCGCGCTTGAGGTCTTCGGACAGCCCATTTATGTGCGCCATGAAGTCGTGCACAATAAAACCGTTGTCGACGATCTGAGAGATCGAGGTGCCATCTTTGTCGAAGAGCTCGATGAAGTGCCGGACGACGCGATTGTTATCTTTAGTGCCCACGGCGTCTCCAAGGCGGTGCAGGACGAGGCAGCTAATCGTGGGCTCCAAGTGTTTGATGCAACTTGCCCACTGGTGACTAAGGTGCACGTCGAAGTGACCGCCTTTAGCCGCTCCGGCAAAGAATGCATCCTCATTGGTCACGAGGGACACCCCGAGGTGGAGGGCACCATGGGGCAGTACAACCGCGCCAATGGTGGTGACATGTACCTCGTTGAAGACGAGGAGCAAGCCTCCAAACTCGTTGTGCGAGACCCTGATAACCTGTCATACGTAACGCAAACCACGCTGTCGGTTGACGACACGGCGAAAGTCATCGAGGCGTTGAGAGCGCGTTTTCCTAATATTCAAGGACCGCGAAAGGACGACATTTGCTACGCCACGCAAAACCGCCAGGATGCTGTTCGGGCGCTTGCGGAGAAAGCCAACGTGGTTCTCGTTGTCGGCTCGCCTAATAGCTCGAATTCCAATCGGCTCGCAGAGCTTGCGGAGCGATGCGGCTCCAGCGCTTATCTGATTGATTCGGCGGATATGATTGACCCTAGCTGGGTTTCTGAAGGCGACACCGTGGGTGTCACAGCCGGCGCGTCGGCTCCTGAGCATCTCGTTGAGGGCGTTGTGTCTTGGCTAAAGGAGCAGGGTCATACAAACGTTGAGTCCTTGGACGGCCAACCCGAGAACATTACGTTCTCGCTGCCCAAAGAGCTCCGTATTCCGACCGTTGAGGTGAGCTGAGCCCGCCTCACGCTGGCGAGTTAGGTGACTCGCTTTTGCTTGTGGGAAAGGGGTTACACGCACTACTACCGTCTTCATTTACAGGCATTGTCTATTATCGTCGCCTGTTTTCTTCGCCTATCGTCCTCGAAAATACGAACGCCACAGTTCGAAGTCGAAGCCTTCGGTTCCAACGGCATCTGACCACGCCTGCCATTCCTCACTCAAGTCCTTGATGACGTCCGAATGACTAGCGGCAAGATTGGTGCTCTCGGTAGGATCTTGCACAATATCGTAAAGCGCCCATTTGCCGTCACGTGGGTTGAAGACCGCCTTCCAGTTGCCGGCGCGCACCCCGCGCCAGCCGGTATGCTCCCAGAACAGAGGCGTTGCCCGTTTCAATTTCTCTCCCGCTAGCAGGGGAGCGAAGTTCTCTCCAGGCAGGGTGTCATCAACGCTTGCACCGACTAGATTGAGAATCGTTGGGTAAATGTCTTTCACATCTGCGATGGAGTCGGTATCGATCGCAGTTTGATTTGAGAGCCCCTCTGGCCAATGCAGGATAAGCGGTGAGCGAATACCGCCTTCGAGGGTTGAGCCTTTGTGTCCCCGAAAGGGTGTGTTCGACACTGTTGCCCAGTCGCGACCGTACGAGAGATAGGAGCCGCGATCTCCCACCATCGCATCGACCTTATGCAGACCTCGGGTACTGATATCCTCGGCGGAGGCACCGTTATCCGAGAAAATTAGTAGCAGTGTGTTGTTGCGATAACCGAGGTCTTCAAGCGTCTGGGTTATCTGGGCAATGCCACTATCAGCCTTGGTCATTTGGGCTGCATACACCTCCATGAATTCTCCGGGTGCCTCTTTTACATCGATTCGCGAAGCGTCTGCCTCCACTATCCCTTGCGTCGTCAAGCGCGCATGTCGCTGAGCCGCAACCGATGTAGTGCCATCAGAGAACGTCTCTTTGTAGGCTGCGATCGCTTCTCTAGGCGCGTGCAAAGGCCAATGGGGTGCGGTGTACGAGACCATCAGAAAAAACGGTTTGCTGGGATAATCGGTTTGGTGCGCTTTCAACCGTTTAACAGCGAAGTTGGTGGTTGCATCGGTCATGTAAAAATTATCACCGGCGGGCGTCCATCGCGCGTCACCGCGGGCCATGGTTCTCACTAATGGCTGGTGTGTAATCAGTTCAAAATAACTACTCGCTCCGCTGATCAGACCAAAGTAATCATCAAAGCCATGTTCTAGAGGCCAGTTTTCGGGACGCTCACCCAGGTGCCACTTACCCGCGAGGTAACTCCTATAGCCTGCGCCTTTTAACGCTTCCGCTAAAGTTGTCGAGTCGGGGTCGAGATACCCTTGATAGGACCCATTAGTTGGCTCTACGTGCGCAGGCACAGTTAGAAAACCAAGCCCTACACTGTGTGGATCGCGACCGGTGAGTAGTGCTGCGCGTGTCGGAGAGCAGCGCGGTTGCACATAAAAATTTGTGAGCGTTAAACCGTTCGCGGCTAATGCATCGATGGTTGGCGTTTGGATACGACTTCCTAGAAAGGAGTAGTCCGAGAAGCCTGCGTCATCCAGCACTACGATGACGATATTCGGTGGCGATTTTTCTTCGGCCATCGCTGGCAAAGTCGCAATGGCTGTAAGGATCATGACGAAACCCATTAATCGACCGAGCAGACAGTGCACGTTCATATGTGCGACCCCTTTGGCTGGGATGAAGCTCGCTCGCCTATTACTGTGCTTTCAGTCACCAACACTTGCCAGTTTTTTTAAGAAATACGCGATGAGTGTTTATCCGCTCACAGCAGTTCTTCATTGTGTTGAAGAATGCGACACAAAGGAGATTCACGTTAGTCGATTGCTGCGTAACAGTTTCGAGGATTATCATTCTTAACACCAATCTCTTTGCCATTCCATGAGCTAGCTAGAGACCCTTTGTGTATTCGTCGATTCGAATATTTTATCGGCGGACTTAGCAACAAAGCCCTGATAAAGCTCACCGGAAGCTCGTGGATAGCGTTTGGCAAACTCGAAGTAGCAACTTGGAACCTCTTTCTTTCCATCTGTAAATTCAACCTGCACTCTGTTGGCAAGGGTAGAGGACTGCTCAAGAAATACGTGAGGTGTCCCTTTAATCTCGCCACCGCTCGCGTTCAGTCTGAAACCCTTTGCTTTTAAAAAGTTGTTAAGTGTCTCGAGATCAGAATATGTCTTTAAGTGGTTAACAGAAACCGTGAAGTGATTAGGGCGATATCCTATGGCAGCCATCCAAGCGCCATAATCACTTTCTTTCAGCAAGTTTTCGTATTGCGATGCGCTCACGTTCCAGGGGCGGCCTAAGTAGAAGAAGCTAGGGTGATGGACTTGATTAGCGGAGACGCATGCGACAAGCGAGTTCACGATATCTTGAAACTCAGCGGAAAACTCGTTGACTAATAACTCGCTGATAAAGATTTTAGGCACACTGGGATCAGCCGCGTACTCATAGTGTTTGGCCCGCAGCTTTTTAGTATCGAAAAAATATGTTTCCTTCTCTTCATACCCCATGTCGAGAAAAGGCTTGGCGCATTCCTCGAGAGCTACCACCCCTACATTGAAGGTCCTGAGTGCAATATGGTCATTAACAATACGCTCCCCCTCAGAAAGCAAGGTATCAACCACTCGTTGAGCTTCAGGGTTAAGTAGCAAATAGTCTTGCCACATGTTCTCCAGAACGGTTTCGATGCTCATTTTGAATCCTTTAAAAAGCTCGCGTATGGCCGGGTCACATTTGTCATTTATTTTCCAACTTAAGCGAGCCTTGTTCTGTTAGTGCCTGTTCCGTGATGAGAGTGTCACATGATGCAGTCATCGGCCAAGCACATCGGAGTTACGTTCATCGAGTGTCTCGTTGTGGTCGCGATCATCGCCACTATTTCGAGCGCAGCCATGCCTTCATTTAAGTGGCTCAAAGAAATTGCCCAACAAAAACGGGTGATTCACCAATTACAGGCAGCTGTACTCACCGCGCGTCATAGGTCCGTCATGTTGGGAAGTGGCACTTACCTATGCCCGCCTCCAAGGGGAGAAATTAAAGGCATCAGCGGGAACCCAGATTGCGGTGATAATTATCGAAGCGGCGTGGCTATATGGAGCGAGCAAGTTGGGGGCTGGCAAATTCTGCGTCTATGGCAATGGTCACCGGTGACGATTAAAAATCGTCGAGGCACTCAAGTGGTGCGTGCTCCTGTGGCATTCAATGCTCGTGGTTTGGCAAATCGAAACATTACATGGTCGACTTGTGTTGGTGAACGAAACCTATCGCTTGTATTGAATCGAGTAGGGCGCCCCGTCACAAGAGAAGGTTGGGGGCGCTGCTAATCTTCGAGTCCAAGCTTCTTAAGGCGATAGCGGAGGCTCCGAAAGCTCACGCCAAGGGCTTTTGCTGCGGCTGTCTTATTCCACCGGAATTCAGTCATCGCATTTTGTAGGATCTCTCGCTCGATAGTCTCCATATGTCCCTCGAGATCACCCGCCACAGCCTCTAGCGATGTCATATCGGGCGCATCGCTCGTAGTCGTTACGGCGACTGACGCTTTATCGCTCGTAGCCTGTGGCACCACGACATTGCTCGAGGAAGCCATGATCTCGAGATCATCAATCTTAATTTCATCACTGTCCGCGAGGGCAGTAGCTCTGGCCAGCACATTCTCGAGCTGACGGACATTGCCGGGAAAATCAGCAGTGCTTAGGTGTGAGAGCGCATCGGGTGCCAAGGTCTTCACTGATGTGCCATTTTCATCCGCTATTTTTTCTAGCAGGTGCGCGGCAAGATCAGGAATATCCTCGCGGCGGTTTTTGAGCGCGGGAACAGCAATGTCGATCACATTTATGCGGTAGAAAAGATCGTCTCTGAATCGACCCGCGGCGACCTCCTGGTTGAGTCGCTTGTGTGTTGCACTGATAAGCCGCACATCCACCCCAACCTCGGTCTCGCTTCCCACTGGGCGAACCGCCTTTTCTTGCAGGACGCGCAGGAGTTTTACCTGCGTTGCCATCGGGAGATCCGCTATTTCATCCAGTAGCAGTGTGCCGCCGTCTGCTGCCTGAAACAGACCTTGTTTGTCATGCATTGCACCGGTAAACGATCCTTTCAAGTGCCCGAAGAGCTCGCTCTCAACCAGCTCGGGTGGAATAGCACCGCAGTTGACAGCAATGAATGGGCCAGCGTGCCGCGCGCTGGACTGGTGAATTAGCCTCGCCACTACTTCTTTGCCTGCTCCAGACTCACCGTGAACATGAATCGGTGCTTGACTACGTGATACCTTGGCGATTTTTTCCCGTAGCCGCTCAGTAGCGGGTGATGGACCAATCAGGTTGCGCGTAGTGCTGGTGCTGTCGGTGCGCTTCAAGTTAAGCGCATGTCCGACTAACTCACGCAACTTATCGAGCGCAACAGGTTTTGATACGAAATCAAAAGCACCAAGCTTCAGAGCGTCGATCGCGGCTTCAACACTGCCGTGTGCGGTGATAACAGCAACAGGAAGATCTCTATCGAGCTGTTGGACATGCTCGACCAGTTGGAGGCCATTACCATCCGGTAATCGCATATCCGTGAGGCACAGATCGGGCTCGTGATGTTCGAGCAACCCCATGGCCTCTGTAAGCGACTTCGCACTTAGCGTATTGAGATTCATCCGCGCCAGCGCTATCTCCAATAGCTGAAGAATATCAGGCTCATCATCGACTATAAGTACCGTCTGACTCACTGGGTATCCCTAGGTTGCATGCGCAGGCTAAGTCGAAAACTACTACGTCCATCGTGGGTGCGACGATAGCTAATCTCAGCACCGTTACTCTCGCAAAGCTCTTTGCACAAATAAAGTCCTAAGCCCGTACCCTCTGGCCGCGTTGTAAAAAAGGGTTCGAACAAGCGTGACTGCGCGCGCTCGGGGACGCCGTCACCGTTGTCTATTACGTCGATGAAACACAGGCGTTGGACGACATTTTGGCTGATATGTAAGTCTGCAGTTCGCGCTCCTGTTTTGCTTTCGCTGTGGCGCAGTGCATTATCGATCAGGTTATCTAGGACTCGCTTAAGTTGGGTCTCGTCGGCTGAAATCGGCCATGCGGAGCTGCCGGTAACCTCCACGACCGCATCTTGTGAACTGGCTTCTTTAAAATCTCTCGCAATGTTTGGCAGCCAGTCATTGACGTCTATGGGAACTAATTTGGGAGGCACGCGGCGCGATAATTCCAACACGTTGCTAACTGTGTCGTTCATGCGCTTGGTGTTGCGGACAACAATGTTCGCGAGCTCGCGATCATCATCACTCATAGCGTCGTTCTCCGCGAGCAGCTGAACAGCATTACTGACCGCGGCAAGCGGGTTGCGGATCTCGTGGGCAATGCTGCCTGTTAGTCTGCCCAGAGAGTTCAACTTTAGCGACTGCGCGAATTGCGTCATCGGAGTGTAATCATCCACGAAGAGTAGTGCGTCACCGTCTCTTCCTGTCTCAAGCGTGGTAAATCTTGGGAGAAGTGTTCGGTGCCCTTTGTCGGGCTTGAAAGGTGCTGGCATCAACGTATTTCCATCACGCCACTCTTCCAATGCCATAGCAAGTTGCGGATCGACCAACTGAGCGGGTCTCTCGCTATTGCTCTCTAGCAAAAGTAGATCCTTGGCAGCGGAATTTACGGGTTTCAGACTATTTCGAGGCGTCACAAGTAAAATACCGGTTTGCATGTGTTCGACAATTTGATCGTTAAACAACTTTAGGCGGCGTGCCTGGTTTGCGGCGACGGTCGCCCGCTCCTCAGCTTGCACTAGCGTCGCGGAGGCCAGTTGGCCCAACCAACTGACCAAGAAAACAAGTCCCCCGCGCAAGCCTGTATACAAAAGACCGCCGGTTTCGAGGTTTCCTCTGCTCATGATAAAAACTGTGTCAGCCAGCATGGCAAGGACGGTAAGCGCAGCGACCAAGGTGGCTAGTTGGCGGCTCACCAGAAGCATGCTTGCAGCTGCTACCGTAACCAGATAAAGCGCAGTAAATCCGCTTGTGAGTGATGTGCTGGGGTCGGCGACGAGTGTTGTTGCAACCACGTCTAACATCATTACGCCAAAGATACCTGTCTCTGTCGTAAACTTTGAAGGCGAGCCAATCAACGCGATGATGAGGCTGCTAACAACAAAAATGCCGGCGCCCGTCATCTGTAGAGTAATATCGTCCGATAAAAGTCCAGCTCCGGTGTCGGACAACGTCAATGCGAACAGAACCGATCCGATTACCAGTCGGTAAACGTTGTAAACAGCAAAGACCTGAGAGCGGTCGATGGTATCCTTGTCGCCCATAGACGTATCTTCAGACATTTTAAGATCAGTGTTTTATCATTGTCCGCGCACTATAGCAGTGCGCGCGGCAGCAGTGACAGTACCGCGGGTGAACAACTCGTGACGAGGAGAAGCAGTGCATGAAAGTTGTCATGGGACAGCTCAATACCTGGGTTGGAGACCTTCAGGGAAATACTGACAAAGTGGTTAAAGTGGCCATGGAGTTGGTTTCCCAAGACGAGCCCGTATTACTGGTCTTTCCCGAGCTCACGCTGACAGGATACCCACCAGAAGACTTGTTAATGCGAGAGAGCCTCCATGACCAGATAGAGGGTGCTCTAAACCGTTTGACTCTGGAGCTTCCACCGGAGCTTTACGTTATTGTTGGCTATCCGCGTCGCGCTGAGGGGCGTTTATTTAACGCGGCCGGTGTCATTCACGGTGGCGCCATCGTCGGTGAATACTTCAAGCAACGGCTGCCAAATTACCAAGTATTCGACGAGAAGCGATATTTTGCTGAAGGCAAGGACGCGTGTGTTGTCGACGTGGCTGGCATAAAGGTCGGCATCACCATCTGCGAAGATATTTGGCACAAAGAGCCTGCAGATGTAGCAGCGCGTTCTGGCGCTGAGTTACTGATTAATTTGAACGCGAGCCCTTTCCACCGGGGTAAGCATAAGGAGCGCTGGCAGGTGCTCGCGGAGCGAGCTACTGAGCAGAACATACCCATGGTCTATGTTAATCAAGTGGGTGGTCAGGACGAGCTTGTCTTCGACGGCGGCTCCTTCGCTGTTAACGCGGATGGTGAGCTTGCAATGGTTGCCCCTGACTTCGAGGCGGGGAGCTTTGAGCTCTCTGTTTCACGCACAGTCCGTGGCGTCGAGATCGCTCAAGGCGTTGCCGCATCAGCACTTTCAGATATCGCAGCTGTTTGGCAGGCTCTGGTACTGGGTGTGCGCGATTATGTTGAAAAGAACGGCTTTCCCGGTGTGGTGCTTGGCTTATCAGGAGGTATTGATTCGGCAGTAACGCTTGCGGTTGCAGTTGATGCGCTTGGCGCTGATCGGGTACAGGCTGTCATGATGCCCTTTAAGTACACTGCTGATATCAGCGTGGCGGATGCAGGTGAGCAGGCGGCCCTCATGGGTGTTGAGTACGATGTGATATCGATCGAGCCTATTTACGATATGTTCATGTCGGGGCTTCTAGAACAGTTCGAGGGAACCAAGATTGATACGACAGAAGAAAATCTTCAGGCCCGCTGTCGGGGGGTGCTCCTCATGTCAATTTCTAACAAGAAGCATCGCCTCGTCCTGACAACGGGTAATAAAAGTGAACTGGCGGTCGGTTACTCAACGCTTTACGGCGATATGGCTGGAGGTTTCGACGCACTAAAGGATTGCCCGAAGATGCTCGTATATGCCCTGGCGCGTTACCGAAACACGCTGGGCTATTGTATCCCCCAGCGGGTGATCGATCGGCCACCATCTGCCGAATTGGCACCTGATCAAACCGATCAAGATAATTTGCCACCCTATGAAGAGTTAGACGAGATAATCGAGCGCTATGTCGAGGGCGATGAGAGCCCTGAGCAAATTATTTCAGCGGGATTTACCGAGGCAGATGTGAAACGAGTTATTCGTTTGATCGATCTGAATGAGTACAAGCGCAGGCAGGCTCCCGTGGGCGTACGTATTACGACACGCGGTTTCGGGCGCGATCGGCGCTATCCAATCTCATGGGCCTGGCGGAAGAATTAAGCCGACAGGATTTATTTCACTAGCTTAATCGTCTGTTGGCTAGCGACCGATGCAGGTCGCTTATTTCCTGGTGTGTAGACTATGATTCAAAGCCAGGGCGGTAGTCGAACTGAGGAGCCTGTGGCGGATCTAACAGACCAAATGTCACGTCATTGAGCCATGATTTCTCGAAGTTCTCGGTTTCATAACCACCCTTGAAGTTACAATCCGAATCGACGTTAGGGTGTTCAGGGTAATTTGTGCATAGAACTCTGACGGAATCCTTTGCGAGATCACTCATCTCCAGAAGTATGTAAGCTTGGGCCATTACCGCAAGGCCGTCTGCAACCGCTGTAGTCTGTTGCATATTCTCCACGACATTCTGACCGCGCTTTAATGCGGCCATGTAGGCACCGCGCTTGAAGTAGTAGTTAGCTACGTGGATCTCATGGCGCGCCAGCATATTGCGGATGTAGACCATACGCGCCCGAGCATCTTGCGCGTAGCGGCTGTTGGGGTATCGGGTCAGCAGTTGCGTGAATTCATCAAAGGCTTCACGCACGCCACTTACGTCGCGTTTCGAATCGTCACTCGGCATCAGCGACGAGAAGAAATTCTCGTTCATGTCATAAGCAGAGACGCCCTTCATATAGTACGCATAATCAACACTGGGGTGCTGCGGATGAAGTCGAATAAACCGATCGGCTGCTTCTATAGCCGCTTCGCTTTGGTAGGCGCCATGGTGTGCGTATATCAGTTCGAGCTGCGCCTGCTCCGCATATTTGCCGAAGGGATATCGACTCTCGAGTTGCTGTAGGGCACTGATGGCAAGGTCAAAGTTTGATGTGTCCAAGAACCGCTGTGCGCGACGATACATCTGCTGTTCACCGGAGTTGAGATCGACTTCCAGTTCATCATCACCGTCAAATAACGCACAACCGGACAAGCCGACGCTCATTATGAGTAGGGATATGAGCCATTTGCACCTAAAATTTACAGGCTTAGTCACTGCTTTTGTTTCCATCTGATAGCATCTCGATATCACATTGTAACCCGTGGTTCCGCTTTGATTACAACTCTCATTTTATTTGGACTTGCCGATGTCGGTGATTGACTCCAACGACAACATTCTGACCGCCCAAGTGCCTATCCAGCAGCATGGTATGCGCTTGGACCAGGTGGCCGCCGAGTTGTTCCCGGACTATTCCAGAAATCGACTTGCTGCGTGGATTAAAGACGGGCGACTGACTTTGGACGGAAAGAAAGTGAAGCCGAAGGAGAAAGTAGTGGCAGGTGCTGCACTGCGACTGGAGGTGGATGATGAGCCGGTAATCGATTGGCAGCCGCAGGAGATGCCGCTCGACGTTTTGTACGAGGATGACCATATCCTTGTTATCAACAAGCCCGCCGGCGTTGTTGTTCACCCCGCCGCAGGACACGCGGATGGCACGTTGGTCAATGCATTATTGGCGTATGCGCCTGAACTCGATGCCTTACCGCGAGGTGGTATTGTCCATCGGCTCGATAAAGAGACGTCAGGCATCATGTTCGTCGCTCGGTCACCACTCGCGCATAAGTCTTTGGTTGCGCAATTATCTGAGCGCACGGTGTCGCGGACTTATTGCGCAGTCTGCACCGGCGCATTGACCGGCGGTGGGAAGATTGACGCGCCCATTGATCGGCACCCAAGCGCCCGCACCAAGATGGCGGTGGTGGCAGATGGCAAGCCGGCGGTCACACACTATCGCATTGCCCATCGCTTCAAACACTACACCCAGCTCCAGGTGAACTTGGAAACGGGTAGAACCCATCAGATACGCGTGCACATGGCGCATCGCAAATGGCCCTTGATTGGCGACCCGGTTTACGGGGGACGCCAGCGCATACCGGCGGGTGCTTCTGAACTTCTGATTTCAACCCTCCGTAACTTCCCTCGACAGGCCTTGCACGCACAGGCTCTGGAGTTTGAGCATCCGGCCAGTGGTGATTGGCTAGAGTTCGAGACTGACCTACCCGATGATCTTGTGAATCTTTTAGAAGTCCTCGACAGTGAGGATCGCTTTGGGAGCTGATTCACCCGCATCCACCTGGCTTCAACCCGATCTAGGCGTGCCCGGTATTCGAGTGGTTAGCACAACACGGCAGGGTGGCTCGAGTGAAGGACGTTATGCCGGGCTAAACCTCGGCGACCATGTAGGCGATGATGCCGCACACGTCGAACAAAACCGCGGCATTCTCGAGGCGTTTCTCCCGCGCGAGCGAACCATTACTTGGTTGCAACAGGTACATGGAACGCGCGTTGTTAATGCGGCATCCGAATATGCTCACTCGGTTGAAGCCGATGCGGTTTGGACGGATGACAAAGCCTTTGCTTGCACCATTATGACGGCGGATTGTCTGCCCATAATGCTCGCAGATATTCACGGGCGTTGTATCGCTGCTATTCATGGCGGGTGGCGTGGGTTGGCGAGTCAAATTTTGCGAAAGACCGTTGAGGCCCTTCCGGTAGCCCCTGAAGAGTTGGTTGCATGGCTTGGTCCGGCTATTGGTCCGACTGCCTTTGAGGTGGGGGGCGACGTGCTGGCTGCGTTTTACCTTGCTGAGACCGATGCGGCCGTGCGCCCCGTCTCTGGCGTCGAGGATAAGTACCTTCTCGATTTCAATATGATCGCGGGCCGCGAGTTACTCGCCCTTGGGCTTTGTGCCGAAAATATCTCAGGCGGCGAAATTTGCACATTCTCAAACCCAGATCACTTTTTCTCCCATCGGCGCGATGGGGTCACAGGCCGAATGGCGACGTCTATTTATTTTGAGTAAAGCTTTATCTCGATCAAATGAGTACATCAAGCAGGCGCCTCTTTCGGGTATGTCCTGGGCACGTCGTCACTTTGAGCGAATTGTTATTTCCGATAATCCGTTCTTCTGAGGAAGTCACGTTCTCGCGCGGTTGCTTTTTCGATTCCGGTTCTATTTGAAACAAATTTTTCGAACAAATCGCGATTTCTATTAGATTGCTAATTCGCAGAGTTCGAAGCTTCTTCGTGCAAAACTAAGCGTGAAAAGCGTGAAATAAGAAGCCTTGAAAAATAACCTTACAAATCCCATGTCTATTGCTAACAGAGAATCTGGGCGTGCCGCATATGCTGTTCAGCGGCATAGCGCGCTCAACTTAAGCTCCAGACGGAGCGTGTTAGGAGAAAGATATGCGAATGGATAAGTTGACCAATCCGCTGCAGCAGGCCTTGGGTGATGCCCAGTCGTTGGCAGTGGGTCGCGATCATTCGATGATCGAGCCTGCGCACGTTTTAAGTGCATTTATCAATCAATCTGGAAGCGCGATTTTGCCTTTACTGCAAAAGGCGGGCGCTAACGTTTCAGTGCTCAAGTCGGGTGTAGAGAAAGCGCTGTCTAAGGTCGCGAGACTGGCCGATAGCACAGGCGATGTTCAAGGCTCGCAAGCCTTGGGGCGCTTGCTTAACCGTGCCGATAAATTGTCGCAAGAGCGTGGTGATGCCTACATTTCTAGCGACGTGGTGCTGCTCGCCATGGCGGAGAAAAGTTCGCCGTTGTCCGCGCTGATTAAAGACGTGGGTCTTACCGAGGAATCACTTAAAAAAGCGATCGATGATGTTCGTGGCGGTGAAGGAGTTCAATCTGCAGATGCGGAGGAGCAGCGACAGGCGCTCGAGAAATATACGGTTGATCTGACTGCGCGTGCTGAGGCTGGAGAGCTCGACCCCGTGATTGGGCGTGATGACGAGATACGTCGAACGATTCAGGTGCTTCAGCGCCGCACGAAGAACAACCCCGTTTTGATTGGTGAGCCCGGCGTTGGTAAGACCGCGATCATCGAGGGCCTAGCGCAACGTGTTGTGAATGGTGAGGTACCCGAGGGCCTTAAAGGTAAGCGTATCCTGGCTCTCGATTTAGGCGCCTTGCTAGCGGGCGCGAAGTTCAGAGGCGATTTCGAAGAGCGCTTGAAAGCAGTGCTCAACGAGCTCGGCAAAGAAGACGGCCGCGTTATTTTATTCATCGATGAACTCCACACCATGGTTGGCGCGGGCAAAGCCGAGGGCTCTATGGACGCGGGCAATATGCTCAAGCCGGCTCTTGCGCGTGGCGAACTGCATTGCGTTGGTGCAACGACACTCGACGAATACCGACAGTACGTTGAAAAAGACGCGGCGCTCGAGCGTCGTTTCCAGCGCGTTTTGGTCGATGAGCCCAACGAGGAAGACACGATAGCGATTCTCAGAGGCCTCAAAGAGCGCTATGAGGTTCACCACTCGGTGGTGATTACCGATAGCGCCATTATTGCGGCCGCCCGGCTGAGTCAGCGCTACATCACCGATCGGCAGCTTCCCGATAAGGCGATCGATCTTATCGACGAAGCGGCAAGCCGTATTCGAATGGAAATCGATTCAAAACCTGAGTCGATGGATAAGTTAGAGCGACGTCTTATTCAACTCAAAATTGAGCGCGAAGCCGTCAAAAAAGACACGACTGAGGCCGCTGTGAAGCAGGTTGAGTTGCTCGACGAACAGATTGATCAAGTGCAGCGTGAGTTTGCGGATCTTGAGGAAGTCTGGACTGCCGAGAAAGCCGTGGTGCAGGGATCGGCTCAAATTAAAAGCGATATCGAGCAAGCCAAGCAGGATCTCGAAGCAGCGCATCGTGCCGGTGACTTGGCTCGCATGTCCGAGATTCAGTACGGGGTGATTCCCGAGTTAGAGAAACGGCTTGAGGCTGCTGAGGGTGCAGATCAGCCCGAGCCCACGCTGCTTCGATCACGGGTAACCGAGGATGAGGTTGCTGAAGTCGTATCGCGATGGACAGGAATTCCTCTTTCGAAAATGCTTGAGGGTGACCGAAGTCGGTTGCTGCGAATGGAAGCGTCACTCAAGGAGCGAGTGGTTGGGCAGGATGAAGCGGTCACCGCGGTGGCTAATGCCATCCGGCGGTCGCGCGCGGGTCTTTCAGATCCGAAACGCCCCAACGGTTCGTTCTTGTTCTTGGGACCCACGGGTGTAGGTAAGACAGAGCTGTGCAAGTCGCTGGCGGAATTTCTGTTCGATTCTGATCAATCGATGGTTCGCATCGACATGTCTGAGTTCATGGAAAAGCACTCAGTCGCACGGTTAATTGGTGCGCCACCGGGGTATGTGGGGTACGAGGAGGGTGGTTACCTGACGGAGGCCGTCAGACGACGTCCGTATTCGGTGCTGCTGCTCGATGAGATCGAGAAGGCGCACCCGGATGTCTTCAACATCCTTTTGCAAGTGTTGGATGATGGACGCCTCACCGATGGGCAGGGCCGCACAGTGGATTTCCGTAATACGGTGATCGTTATGACTTCTAACTTGGGGTCCGACATCATTCAAGATATGGCCGACGATGACTATGACGATATGAAGCGTGAGGTTATGGGCGCTGTTGCCGAGAATTTCCGGCCAGAGTTTATCAACCGGATTGATGAGTCGGTGGTCTTCCATCCGCTAGGTGCGGACCACATTCGTTCAATTGCTAAGATTCAGCTGGAGGGGCTTGCCGAGCGACTTGAAGATCGTGAGTTAACGCTCGAAATCTCCCATGCGGTCTTCGAACAACTGTCTCGCGTTGGCTTTGACCCAGTGTTTGGAGCGCGGCCCTTGAAGCGCGCGATTCAGCAGTTGGTAGAGAACCCGCTGGCGCAGGCAATTCTCGAGGGACAATTCAGTCCGGGCGATAGGGTGTACGCGGCGCTCGATGGCTCATCGTTGAAATTTGCAAGCGAAGCGTTACTCGATAGGGGTCCTGAGGCTCCAGTAACAAAAAGCGTGCACTGATTACGTTGCGCATTTCCCTACAGGCCTGCTCCGACAGGCCTTTTTTTGATGACCAATTTTTTCGGTGAGCTTTTTCGTCTTAAACCTTGTTCGAACGATTTGGTGCGGTTCTTCTCATTGGTTTTAAAAAATTAGGCATTCATGCCGCGCCTCGCCGGGCAGACAGCCAGCGATTGGCATTGAGGGGCACGACTATCAGAGGGCGCGTCAAAACTTACGGAGTCCTAGAGTCAATTTGGGTGAAAAGATCAGTCGAGATTTGGCATGCCGGCCAATCTCACAAAGCCAAAGACCATCTTGAGGCATCCCGGATCTC
>CBFIHK010000022.1:1362-28820 GCA_965662305.1 Luminiphilus sp. | reverse complement strand
TTGCCCTGGCGGTCCGACCAGCAGGTATCGGCAGACCAGCTCATTATGATTTGTCCGACGGACGAATTTTTAGCCTCGCTCCCCTTTGGCAAGATTCCGGATCGTCGTGATTTTGGAAAGATTCCAGAGTCGGTAAGAGAACCCTATTGGCAAACCTGTGTTGATGAGTCGCAACGTCTTGCAGACGAATTTTCAGAACTCATCCACGGATCTAATCCGCTGGCGGGTGCGATTAAACTCTAGTCGTCGAAATTGCCGTGCCGTCCTGCGCCACCACTGAAACGGGCGGCGCCGGTAATAGCTTCAGTCGTCGCAACCTCATAACCACCCGCACCTTCTTGGATGAGCGCCTCGTCGACGTCGAGGCTCCACTGTGCAATCGCCGAGCGGCGATCTGCGCGCATGCACATCTCTGGGAATTTCGCGATGTCTTCTGCGAGTGCAATTGCCGCGGTGAGTGCATCAGTATCCGTCACCAATCGATTGGCGAGCCCAATGTCGAGTGCTTCCTGAGCCTCAACGGCACGGCCCGTCAAAATCATATCCATCGCTCGGCTGTGGCCGATCAGTCGGGGTAAGCGGACAGTGCCGCCATCTACCAACGGCACACCCCAGCGACGACAGAACACGCCAAAGACCGCAGTGGTATCGGCAACGCGCATGTCACACCAGCAAGCGAGTTCAAGACCGCCTGCAACTGCGTGTCCAGAGACGGCTGCAATGACTGGTTTATCAACCTGCAAACGCGAGGGGCCCATGGGGCCATCGGCTCGCCCGGTGTGCTCAATGTGATTTGCTTTGGGGCTGCCGATCGCTTTGAGGTCAGCGCCGGCACAAAATGTTCCGTCGGCACCGGTCAAAATGGCGACCTTGAGTGAGTCGTCGGCATCGAAGGATCGGAACGCAGATAAAAGCTCTGCTGCTGTCGCGCCGTCGACGGCATTTCGCGCCTCGATACGATTGATCGTGACGATAAAAATAGGACCGCGGGTTTCGGTGAGTACAAGTGGTTTGTCAGTCATTGTGGATCTTTTCCTCATTCTCTGGCCCTGGTTCACTGGCCTTGGGTTCTGCTTTCCACTTATCAGCTCAATTGCGCGTGGTGTTCTCCCGCTCGAAAACAATTCGGCCGTTGGAGATCGTCAAATCCACCTCAATCGCATGAATGCTGTAGGGGTCTGAGGTGTAAGGGTCGGATTCGAGTACGACTAAGTCGGCCTTTTTACCTGCTTCCAAGCTGCCTATTTCATCCTCGAGCCGAATTTGCCACGCAGCATCAATAGTGTGAGCGCGTATGGCCTGATCAACACTTAAGCGTTCGTTCGCGCGGGACTGAACGGGATAATCAGGCGTTCCCGCGCGTTGTCGCGTGACCGCCATTTCAATATTGAACATAGGATTGAGTGCGTCTTTTCCGATCCAAGACACAGGGTAATCGCTGCCTAGCGTGACCCTGCCGCCGTTGCGATGAATTGACGCCAGCGGATAGAGCTGCTCGAATCGTGTAGGACCCAAAAACTCCATCGCGATCTCATCATATTCAAACCACGTTGGCGTTGTTTGTGCGACAACGCCAAGCTCACCGAAGCGGGCAATGTCGTCTTTATCAACCACTTCGATGTGGCAAATCGTGGCACGAATGTCGGCATTTGGGTGCGCCTTTTGACCTGCTTCGATCGCATCCAGGGCTGTTCTTACCGCACCATCACCAATGGCGTGAAGGTGTAAGTCAAAGCCCAGGCTATAAGCTTCATAGACGGCGTTGAACACGTGCTGATTGGGCAGAAGCGGGGTGGCCTCGTGACCTTCTGGCGCGACGTAAGGCTCAAGCGTTACCGCTGTTTTCGCTTCAACCGTACCGTCTAATGAGAGCTTCAATGTTGTTACTGAAAAGAGCTCATGATCGAACTTGCTTTTAAGCTCGGTGAGCCGTGTATGGGCAGTCTCAAGATCTTTGGGTTTGTTGATATAAAGCGAACCAACCAGTCGAAGCGGCAGCTTGTTCGACTGAGCCAGCTCGTCAGCCACTTTCATGCCCAAGGCCATGGTGTCGATCATTCCCGCATCAAAGGCGGCGGTTAAGCCAACCGCTGACATGTCGTCGAAAAAGGTGGGCGCCTTTTCACGGAGTGCGTCTTCACTCACCAGCCCAAGTGCATCGCTAACAGGGTCTATTGCCGCACCCTCAACAAGCCATCCAGTAGGATTTCCTAACATGTCCCTCTGGAAAAAGTGTGCGCCAGGGACAGGGTCGGGTGTCCCTGCCGTTATGTTTGCCGCCGCAAGTGCCAGCGAATTCGCCCAAGCGGTGTGGCCACCTTCGTCGATAATCAAGGCAGGGCGGTCAGGCACGACAGCGTCGAGTTGCGCGGCCGTGGGGCCATCAATACCAAAGGCCCGTGCAAGAAAACCCGATCCCAATACTGGATTTTGATCCGGATAGCGCTGTGCGTGCTCTGCGATCGCCGCAAGGACTTCCTCGGCGCTCTGTCCCGGAGAAAGCATGACACCGTTTAACAGGGGCAACGTATCCATGGTGTGGATGTGCGTGTCGATGAAGCCTGGGAAAACAATACGTCCTGCGAGGTCTATTACTTTGGTTGAATCGGTCTGAAAAAGCGCAACGTCAGAATCATTGCCTACTGCAAGAATAGCGTTGCCCGCTAACGCGATGGCCGAGTGACGATTGCCCTGTGTATCCATCGAATATACGGTGCCGCCCCTCAGAATAAGGTCTGCACCGATGACGGTCGCATTAGCTAGCGAGGACCATAGAGCGATAAGGCAAAGCGTCAATCGAATCATCGATATATCTCAGTTGGTGCTTTTATTATTGAGCAGCGTGGAAAGACATCGGCGCCAAAACTCAGCTATATCTCTTGGATGACCTCGAAAAGCAAAGCGCCAATGACTTAGGCAGCTGTTCTTTAGTGTGCGAACTGCTTAAGTACAGACTCGATAGTGAGCGTTTTTAGGGCATTACCTGCTTCGTCGAGCATCTCCGTGAGGCGACCGTCGGGTGCATGCAAGTTGAATAGTACGAGGGCTCCCTCGGGACCTCCGCGCTCCATGTGAACATCGCCTTCGGGCATGTGCGAATAGCTTCCGGCCTCACGTACGGTAGATGAAATTTCTTCTCCGTCCTCATAGGTTATGACCTCGAGTGAGCCTTTGAGCACCGTCGAGCGCACTTCGCATAAGTGGCGATGAAAGTGACAATACTTGCCGGGCTCCCAGCGATAAAGCAGATCAATGTGGCCGTCGCCGTCGTAGCCGAGGAGTGCGCCGGAATAGCCGATTGGGTATGTGAACCTCGAGTCAGCCCCGTAGTCTTGCCAGTCCAAATCATTGGCTTCTAAAAGGTTTATTTTCATATGTCTGCGCCATTGGTTCTCGTTTCCTGCATTAAACATAGCATGTAAGCGAAACTATGCAGAGTTTTGCACTCAGACCTATTTTTTTAAGTTTCACGATGGCCTCGCTCCCAAGTTCCGTGGGCAGCCTGATTTTTTGCATTGCTATGTTGGATCCGAGGGCGGCGGCCGGCCGCAAAAGTGTTTAGGGGTGTAATTCTTGATATCTGAAAATTAACTGCGAATACACATCAATTCATACAAGCTGTGAGTCGTAATTGATCGTCGAAGCCCTCATACTTCGCGACCTCGCCGATACGCTATTACGCATAGTTCTGGCTGTTGGTAAGGTTGAGCTTAACGACTACGCGGCTAGACTATTGCACCGCCCAGTGGTCATTGACGTATTGCTACCTACAGATGCTTCACATCGCTAAAAGTTTGATCGTCTAAAACCCTAACGCCGAAACTCCGTTTATGTTCGAACGCGCCCTCATTAGAAACCCCGATACCAATGACTGGTCATTGTTGACCGGTTGTGTAGATGTGTTGATTGCCGGTGAACACAGCGAGGTTCTCGAGGTTATCGAGGCGGCAGAGCATCGTGCCCAGGCGGAGCAGTTGCATGCAGTAGGCTACGTTGCTTACGAGGCGAGCCATGCCTTTGATCGCAAGTTTCCCAAGCGCGATATAGCGATCCCGCTAGTTTGTTTTGCCTTATTCACGGGTGAGACGAAGCTGGAGTCACTGACGGATCTGTATACCCCAGCAGATGCCTCTCCTGATCATTGGCAGCTTACTGAGAGCCAACAGTCCTTTGAGTCAAAGGTGTCGCATATCAGAGAAATGATCGGTGCTGGCGAGGTGTATCAGATCAACCTCACGTCGCGCATGCGACAGTCTGAGGTTGTCACACTGGCCGACTTTGCGCGCTGGTCGCAGGACATGCCCTATGCGGTTTACCTCGAAGGGCCGGAGCTAACGCTTTGCTCCGCTTCACCTGAACTGTTTTTTCAGCGCGAGGATGGCGTGGTCTGGAGCAAGCCGATGAAGGGAACAGTCGGTCGGCGTAGCGAGGCGATAGCCGATGAGTCGAGCGCAGTGTGGCTGCAGCAGTCGCGGAAAAATCGCGCTGAAAACGTCATGATCACCGATATGGTGCGCAATGATTTAGCGCGTATTTCCAGTACGGGCAAGGTGTCTGTGGATGAGTTGTTTGGCGTGGAGCGATACCCCAGTGTTTGGCAGATGACCTCGACTGTAAAAAGCGAAGTGGACGCCAGTGTTGCCGAGATTTTTAGCGCACTTTTTCCTGCAGCGTCGATAACGGGTGCGCCAAAGCGTGCCGCTCTCGAGGTTATTGATGATTTAGAGGAGGAGCCTCGCGAGATTTATACCGGAGCAGTGGGGCGCATAAAGCCCTCTGGTGCGACCTGCTTCAACGTCGCTATTCGAACGGCGTGGAGTTCAACCGCTACCGGCGATAGTCGTTTCGGCTCGGGCTGCGGCATTGTTTGGGACTCTGATCCTACTGAAGAGTTTGAAGAGCTAAAGACTAAAGCACGAATACTGCGACAGCCAGACCCTCAGTTTCACTTGTTTGAAACGATGGGCATCGTGAATGGTGAGATTCCCAGACTCAGTAGGCATCTATTCCGGCTGGCTAATTCTGCCAAATATTGGTCTTTTGATTTTGATGCCGAGGTAACTAAGCGGTATCTGGAAGATGTCGTAAAGCAAGTGGTTAACGGACATGAAACTGACGGCCAGTCAGCTTCGACCTTCCGATTGCGTCTGCAACTCGATCGCCATGGTGCGATGAGTCATCGTATGGAGTCTATTGAGCTCTCGCCGATGGAATCACCGCAGTCAAAAGAAGCGCTGCACACCGATGAGCTCCCTGTGGTGGAGTTGGCGTTAGTCCAAACAGCAGTTTCAGCCGACGATACGTTCCTTACTCATAAAACGAGTCGACGTGAGGCATACGACCAAGCGATGGAAGAAATACCCGGAGGGTGTGAGCCTGTCATGTTCAACACCTCGGGTAACGTTACTGAGAGCGCGATTGCGAATATTGTTTATCAAATGGATGGCGAGCTTTTCACGCCGCCGCTTACTGACGGTTTGTTGCCGGGTGTTCTGCGCGATGAGTTGCTCGACAAGGGTGTGATCACCGAACGAACCTTGCCAGTCGTCGATCTGAAATCGGTCGAGGGGTTTTGGTTGATCAACTCACTCCGAGGTTGGCGAAAAGCCATTCTCACCGAGAACAAGGTCTGATCGCGGCTTAGATTTATGAGCTCTTGCGTGGCGGTTGCGCGCACTAAAACTTCTGCTTCTCCGCTTCTCCGCTTCTCCGCTTCTCCGCTTCTCTGTCTCAGCTTTGCGCGCTCAGCTCCTTTGCGCAACGTCCTGTTTCTCGGTGCGATTCAGAGTAAAGAAACCGAACAAAGCTACAACGCAAGGGGCGGATGTGTTGGCAGATTGCTACTCTTGCGGCATGAAAAATCCTGCGAAAGAACTCTCCGAATCTGAGGTGTCCCGTGTCGTCGAAATGGCGTGGGAAGATCGAACTCCGTTCGAAGTGATCGAGGCTACATTTGGTCTTAGTGAACCTGAGACTATCAAGCTTATGCGCCGCACAATGAAGCCGAGCTCGTTTCGACTATGGCGAAAGCGCGTTACGGGTCGGGTCACTAAGCACCGCAAGCGTCGCGGTTTTGATGTTGGGCGTGGATATTGCCCGACACAGTACAAACGCTGATTAAAAGCCTATGGAAGGAAAATGGTTGAGCTTGCGAACGCGATGGTTCTGTTGTTACTTGGGGGTATGTTGTTTTTCCCCATCGTTGTTGCGCCTATTGTGTTCACATCATTGCCGGAACTTGAGGCAGGCCAATTTTTAAGGTCGATGTTCCCGCGCTACTACCTATTCATGATTTTCTTCAGCGCGCTTGCTTTTGGTTTCTATCAAAGCGCGGCTGGCGCTGAAGTAACTATTGCTGCAGCGGTTTGCCTATCGGTGGCGCTCAGTACTCTATGGGTTCGGCAGTCGTTGGTCCCGCGTATTAACGATGCGCGCGATGCGCAATTGGCTGGCGATGCTGATGCTGTGGCAAAATTTGATCGAGGGCACAGGTTATCTGTCGCTATCAATATGCTTCAGTTGTTGGGATTAATCGCTATCTTGTTTGTCTGAGCCTCAATTTTTCGCTGCTTTCGGTTCGGCGATTCCGGTTTGTTAGCTGAAGCCCGTTCTGATAGACAAGCCTTGAGTTTATTGGCCTACTGTCGATCTCAATAATGACGATAAAAGAAGTGGGGATTTCATGAGCAAGACCATTGAGTTTATTTTTGATTTTGGCAGTCCAAATGCGTACCTGTCTTACTACACCGTGACTCAGGTGGCTGAGCGCACAGGCGCGGCACTCAAGATCACTCCTTGCCTGTTAGGCGGTATCTTTAAGTCCACTAACAACCAGCCACCCATGATGAACTTTGCTGGTGTATCAGGGAAAAACGCGATGTTCATGCGCGAAATCGAGCGTTATTGCGATCGCCATGAGCTGAACAAGTTTGCAATGAATCCCAATTTTCCAGTGAACACACTACTGCTTATGCGTGCCTGTGTAGCTTATGGCCGGGATAATGATGTTGCTCCTTACATAGAAGCAGGCATCAAAATGATGTGGGAAGAGGGTCTCAAGATGGATGATCCTGAGGTATTCGTACAAGCATTTGATGACGCAGGGTTTGATGGGAAGGCACTGTTGGAATCTACCCAAGACCCTGAGGTTAAAGCGAAGCTGATGTCGAATACGCAAGGCGCTGTGGATAGCGGCGTCTTCGGTATTCCCGCTTTTTTCGTGGGTGAAGAGCAGTTTTTCGGCAAAGACCACATTGAAGAGATGGAGTGGTGGCTACAAAACCGGGCCTAACTTTCTTCATCTTAGAACAAAAGCTCTACATTTTTGCGCTTGGTACTGGCCGAGTCCGGTCAATTCTTTTAGTGTAGGAACGGTAGGGCAATTCTACATCGCATGGATGCGCTTTTTTTCACGCAGAAACCAGGGATAGGAAGGGACTGGGTCTGCAGTATAGGAGCGCACACTGTGAAAGTACTTCTCCCTCTGGCGGTTGCAGTCGCATCCGCGTCAATGGTTCCAACCTCGCTTGCGGGTCCTAGTGACTCAGCAATCGATAACGCTAACAGCAACGCGAAATTCCTTCGCTGCGGAACAGAACATCCCAGCGCAGAGAAGGCAAGCAAAGAAGAAAAACGCTTTAGAGACCTCTTGCGCCAAGTTAAAAACGGCAAGAAGCCCGATCGCCCAGGGGGCGGTAATGGCAATGGCGGTGGCGGTGGCGGCGGAGGTGGTGAAGAGCCGCCACCCATAGAAATTCCGAGCCCAGGATCCATTGTGATAAACACCTATATCAATGTGATTTGCACCGACAGTGGGTCTTGCCCAGCGAGTGACGGGCAGGTTTTGGAGCAAATTCAGGTTCTGAACGCGGCTTTCTCTGCAACGCCTTATTACTTCCAGCAGGTCGGTGGTATCGATCGATATAACAACTCGAGTTGGTACACCGCCGGTCCCGGAAGCTCTGCGGAAGCGCAAATGAAATCCTCGCTTCGTCAAGGTGACCGTGGTGATCTCAATGTCTACATAAGTAATCCGGGAGGCGGCTTGTTAGGCTGGGCTACGTTCCCGAGTTCGTTCACGAACGCGCCGAGCAATGACGGCGTCGTCGTTTTGGGAGCGTCTCTACCCGGCGGAAGCGCAGCGCCGTATAACGGTGGTGATACAACCGTTCACGAGGTTGGCCATTGGCTAGGCCTTTACCACACGTTCCAGGGTGGCTGTCGTGGTAGCGGAGATTTTGTCGCAGATACGCCCGCCGTTCGATCGCCCAATTACGGATGTCCTGTGGGGATAGATAGCTGTAAGAAATCTCCAGATGATGACGTATTCAACTACATGGACTATACAGACGACTCCTGCATGTTCAGATTTTCAAACGGACAGGTGGAGCGCGCGTACGAACAAAGTCTGACGTATCGGAACCTAGACGCCATCTAAGATCATCGCATTGCCCTGAGAAATTCTCAGGGCAATGCGGATTTTTATAGTGAGCGATCCAATTACTCGGTCAGGCGGCTGGGTTTGACGGCACCCGGCCAATACCTAGATGAAAAGCCAGTACAGCAGTTACTCGCCTTAAGCATAGATGCCTTGGGTGCAATGCCCAGTAACAGACCCTCCTGCTAGAAACTCACTTGACCCACTATCTGTGTCCGGTATGTTGGCGACGCTGATAGTTCTGAACAAAAGAGGTCACTGTGAAGCCAGCCCCCATAAAAAACCGTGTCACCGAGATGGCCGGTGTCGACTACCCGATTCTCCAAGCGCCTATGGGTTGGATAGCCCGCGCTCAGTTAGCTTCTGCCGTGTCCAATTCGGGCGCGATGGGAATCATCGAGACATCATCGGGTGACTTTGAGGCGATCAAAGGCGAAGTCGCCAAGATGCACGAAATGACCGATAAGCCCTTTGGTATGAACGTGGCGCTTGCGTTTGTGAAGGGTACCAACGTGATCGATTTTGTAATCGAGCAGGGCATCAAATTTGTCACGACGTCCTCTGGAAGTCCCGATCTTTGCACCAGCGTGTTTCAGGAAGCTGGGATAAAAGTTTTCCACGTTGTACCGACCTTGGATATGGCGCTGAAAGCCTTGGATGCTGGCGTTGATGGCTTGGTTGTTGAAGGCGGCGAGGGCGGCGGTTTTAAAAATCCACGCCCCGTCTCGACGATGGTTCTGCTGCCACTTGTTCGCGAACGCACCGAGGTACCCATCATTGCGGCTGGTGGTATTTGCGATGGCCCCACAATGGCGGCGGCGTTTGCTATGGGTGCTGAGGGCGTCCAACTAGGTACGGCCATGTTGAGCTGCGCGGATTCACCGGTTCACCAGAATTGGAAGAACGCCATTTACGAAGGTAAAGAGACTGATACCGTATTCCTAAACCAGCAGGGTCGTCCTGCGCTTCGTGCCATGCGCACCGAGCGTACCGGGGAGCTGGAACTCATGGGACAGTTCCAGCCTTTCGAACATATGGCCAATATTTTGGATCTCTACTTCGGCGGCGATCTCGAGGCGGCCATCCCATTGACCGGTCAGGTCATGGGACGCATTAGCGAAGCCAGATCAGCCGCTGAGATTGTGGAATCAACGATGGAAGGTTTTCATTCTTGTTTGTTAGGCCTGCAAGGGCAGTACGCTTAAGCAATGGCTGAAAACCTCGCAGAAAGCTGAGGCCGATAAACCTGTTAGATGAAAAGAGCCGGCGATCGCCGGCTTTTTTGTGTTTCTCTCTTTTTGAGGTTTGTCTCTTCGTGTCTCAGAAGAGTCGAGGAATCAGTGTCGGGGTGTTCTTCCGGTAGGCTTGATACTCAGGGTCGTCGCCCCAGCGTTCATCGCCCGACTTTCGAAGCAGTGGCACGCCACTAATTCTAGTGAGAAGCAGTGCAACAAAGAACGGCGAGACGAGGAAGATGTAGGCGCTTCCGCTCAGCGACGGGAGTGCCATAACAGCCACACCTGCCCACAATAGAATTTCGCCAAAGTAGTTAGGGTGCTGTGAGCGCGCCCAGATACCCGTGTTGATAAATTTACCCTCGTTGGCTGGGTCGGCTTTGAAGGCGCTTTTTTGGTTATCGGCGACAACCTCGATACCCATGCCAATCACCCACATTGCGGCACCCACATAGAAAACATTACCTAGAGGATTCGTATTGGGTGTCATGATGGCTGCCACGGCTGCGCCTGCAGTAATGAACACCCAAGTACCTTGGAGCGTCCACGTCAGTAGGAAGCGTGGTGTAGACAGTTTGATCTTTCTGAAGCGACGGTCTTCTCCTGCTTTTTGTATCCGCATAAACAGAAACGGACCAAGGCGGGCTGCCCAAACGATAACTGCCCCCGCAATAAGCTGCTGTCGTATACCAAAGTCGGCGGCTTGCTGGACGGCAAGGATAGTGACAGTGATGTACGTTAGGCTTCCCACTAAATCGAAGTAGTGCTCGGTCTCAAAAAGTCGCGCGTGTATGAGTCCGATCCACTGAACGATAAAGACACCTAGTGCCATAGCCGCCATAAGTGGCAAACCGTAGAGGCTCGAGCCGGTTTGATCGCCAAGCCACGAGACGGCAAAAACCGCCAATGTAACGGCAATAGAAATTGAAACGAGTTTGGTACCCATGTAACTGCCCTCAGAGTTTTTCGTCTCGCAGTGTAAACAAAAAGGCTCGACGTGGCAGGGTGCTAATCACGACGTGGTTAAGCACAGTCGTCACAGCATCCGATTTTTACGGACGGGTGCATTTCACACTCTGATCGAAATGCCGGCGGGACCCTTGCTACTCAGCTGTGTTGATAAAAGGGCCATCGACGCAAATGCGTCGACCGTCGGGTGATGCACAGGCACCACAGATGCCGACACCGCACTTGGTGGTGTAATCGATAGCGCTGAACATTTGAGCGCTGTCGACGAATTCGCGCTGCACGGCCTCGGCCGCGTGGATCATGGGCTCGGGTCCACAGTTGTAAAACTCGGTCCGTGCCAAGGTCTCCCCATCGAGCGTTTCTAAGTAGGTGCGGAGCGCCTCAGGAACTCGGCCACTGAACCCTGCACTTCCGTCATCCGTTGCGATGTGCACTTCTGCGATCTCACGGCACTCATCCGTGAAATAAAGGCGCTCGGCGCTTCGGGCGCCCGCAAAAATCTGCGCCGGATTTTCGTCTGAGCCAAAGTCGCGTGCGATTTGGTAGACCGCTGCGAGGCCAGTGCCACCTGCGACGCAGATGATATTGGCGTCCTCTTTAGGCATAACCGGTGCGCCGTGAGGTCCACGAATGTAGACGTCATCACCAGGCTGAAGTTGGTAGCAGGCGTTTGTGAATTGACCGACATCGATGACTGCAAGCCGCAAAGGTGCGTCGGTCAAACAAGAGAAAGGTTTCTCCCCAACACCGGGTATCCAGACGAATACGTACTCGCCGGGCTGTATGTTGATGTTGCCATCGAGGGTAACCACGGTGATGTCATCGCAGACAGGCTCATTCGTGACGACTTTGTAAGGAGCGAAGTCCATGTCCAGCTCGAGATTAAGGCCGCCTCTCGCTTTGTTACTGCCGAACTCAATGTCATTTTGCAGCTGGCGGAAGTAGGTGTTCATGTCTTCCGTGTCCATACCGCTGAGTGCTGATCCCACACCAACGATTGAGGCCCCCGCATGCATGGCTGCACGGCAATCTTCCGCTGTCGACAGGCCGCCGCAGCCGATAATGGGCTTGTCAGTAATGGACTTTAGCGCACGGATACATTTAAGCGCTGTCGGTAGAACACCGCTTCCTGACATACCGCCCATGCCATTACTGAGAACTGGGTGGCCATGGCTTTCCGTGTAGCCTGGTCCAACGGTATTAATCGCACATAGCCCATCGGCACCGGCCTCCAGAGCTGCCTGACCGATGTCTTCGATGCGATCGACATTTGGCGTCAATTTAGGAATTACCGGGACGTCTACAGCAGCTTTTACAGCGCTCACAATAGCGCGGACCATCTCTGGATCTTGCCCCATGGCCATGCCATAGCCTTGCGCGTGTGGACACGAGAGATTGAGTTCGAGACCATCTGCGACCGGCGCTAAGATCTTTGCAACCTCAACAAATTCCTCGATGCTGCCGCCAAATATCGACACCAACAAAAAACGATCCGCTGGCACGGTCAAGGATTCAAACCCCTTGCGCGCTTCTTCAGCGCCAGGGTTGGTCAGGCCAACGGCGTTCACGAAGCAACCCGGTGCGTACTGCGAATACACGGGCTCGCGGTTACCAGTTCGCGGAACAGGGCCGACGCTCTTTGTTGTGACAACACCGATTTCTGGGAGGTCGTCGAAGATGCGTTGGATGATGCTGGGTGCGGTTGAGACAATGCCCGAAGGAATAGTGAACGGTCCGCTCACTGTCTTTCCAAGAAATTCTGTTTTCACCCAGCGCTCTCCATTTTGCCGCTGCGATTATAAAGCCCCCACGCCGTTCGAGCTATGTGATTACGCCGCATATCCCGGGTTTTCTTGGAGCCGATGGTGTCGCTTGTTTGAGAGAGGCCCGTGTTCTAGGTGCCGCAAAAAGTTCGGGTGACCCGCTCCGATGCGTCCGGGGTTGCCGCCCACGACAGGTCGTTGTCAGCCCACGCAAAGGGTGTTTGCCAGCGCTGAAAAGCCTGCTCCAAGTGTCCATAGTCCCTGGCTTCAGCGTCAGCGATAGCCGCAGCAACTTGATGGTTTCTGGGAATGACGACAGGGTTTGCACTGATCATCCGGCTATTGAGCTCTTCGGTCGACGCCTTATTTGTGGCGCGTCGGCGCGTCCACTCTGTCCGCCACGCCACTAGCGAATCGGATGGAGTAAAAAGCTGATGTATGGGCGTGTGATGGCTGTCCTCAAGTGCCTCGTGGGTAAGCCAGCGGTGGGCGAGGGTGAGATCGAGGCTGTCCGTCTCAAGCGTTCGCAGGAAGTTGTCGAGCAACGCTGTGTCGTCTTCTCTGAAGGCGTCTAACCCTAACTTTGTGGCCATCCTCGCTTTGTAGGCTTCGGTGTACCAGCGGGGGAACTCGTCGATAACCGCTTGAGCGAACGCAACTGCCTTGTCTTCTTCGTCGTTAAGAACTTTAAGGAGACAGGAGGCCAAGACACTGGTGTTCCAGTGTGCGATACCGGGTTGATTGGACAGCCGGTAGCGCCCCTGCGAATCGATGGCACTGAATTTGGCATCTGCTTTGTAGCTGTCGACGAAGGCGCAGGGGCCGTAGTCGATTGTCTGGCCGGAAAGCAGCATGTTATCGGTGTTCATGACACCGTGAATGAAGCCAAGGCTCTGCCAATGCGCTACCAATGACGCGATGCGTTTTACGGTTTCCTCGAGGAGGACCTCGGCGTGCAACGCGGGCGTTGTTGCATCTTTGGCTTCTATCACGGCCGGGTAATGGCGGCGAGCGGCGTAGCTGACGAGTTCGGATAAGCCCTCCCCGTCACGTGTCATGGCGAAGTATTGGATACTGCCAAAGCGAAGGTGGCTATCGGCGACACGAACCATGACAGCACCTGGCTCTCTGTCATTTCGAAAGACCGAATCTCCTGTGGCGATAGCTGCAAGCGCGCGTGTGGTTGGTACCCCAAGCGCATGCATTGCCTCGGAGAGTAAGTACTCCCTTACTACAGGCCCTACTGGTGAGAGGCCATCACCGCCACGAGAATAGGGAGTGGGGCCAGCACCCTTGAGCTGAATATCGAAGCGTCGGCCATTATCAGTAACCCACTCTCCCAAGAGCACGGCGCGACCATCTCCGAGTTGTGGGTTGTACTGTCCAAACTGGTGCCCAGCGTATACGGACGCACTGGGTTGTGTCCCCGGCAGATCTCCGTGCCCACTGAAAGCCTTCAGCGCCTCGTCCGATTTTGTCCACGGTGCAGGCCAGTTAAGTGATTTTGCGAGCGGATCATTCCAGGCCATCCACGCTGGCGATGAGGCGGCTAGAGAAGAGGCAGTACTCGTGTAATGATCACCTAATTCTCGATAGGTGTGTTGCCAGTGATGAGACAAGTCACTCATTTTAGCCGCCTCAGCAGTGACTTGAAGGCCTCTGCCGGTTTATCAAGTTTGAGTCGACGCTGTATCTCTTTCGACAGACTTTGCTCCGCTATTTTACTGACATCAACGGCACACCATTCTTTAAGTTTCCCACTATCTATTCTTCCCTCGCATTCGATAGGCCACTCCTGATCTGCAAACTTTCCAAGAATTTTAGCGTTGGACAAGGTGGTTAATGCGGCTGGATCGAACTGCGCTTTTGCAGTCGCAGAAAACAGTTTGCTCTCTCGATCCAATTTACCGGTGGCGTTTACGGCAAGAATTTTCGTCTCGAGTTTCATCGAATCAACAGACATGAGCTGACCGGAATGGGTTTGTGTCATTTCAAAGGTCTCCAGCAGCGTGCCTTCAGGATTCATATCGGCTCGTTTACCTCCGATGGCTTCAGTGATAGATCCTAGAATCGAGCCATGAAGATCTACTCCTATAGTGACGCTCTCTCCTTTAATGCTCAGTGGGCCATCAACATTGGTCATATCGGATTCATCGTTAGTCGATGTAATAGCGAGGTCCCAGGTGGTCGTGAGGCGTCCCTTGACGATACCTGTATGGCCCAGCATGGCCAAAGTTGATTGCGCATCTGCGTTGATGAGAGTCCCTGACGTATGCAATCTGGTGGGTGTCTGTGAGCCATCAATCTCAACGTCAGCGGTGAGTTCACCACCCCAAAGCACTGCAGTAAGATTTGGAAGCGATAAGCCGTCTGCCAAAACAATATCGGTGGATATTCCGGCGAGCTGAATATCTTCGGTCGTAATTTTATCCGCGGACAACCTACCAGACCTGTTGATGAGGAGTGTTGGCAAGGTCGTTTTAAACTTGAGGCCCTCAATGGTTACGTTTTGACTCTCTTCATTGTCTGACTCAGAAATGGTGAATATCGAGCTCGGTATCGTCAATTCAAGAGATGGGAAGATAGTTAGCGTTGAATCATTATCGTGTTGTATCACGATACCTTCATGTCTCAAGGTCTCGGCTGCAGTATCCAGAACAAATTCGGCGTCGACGATTGCAGTCAGCAAGGTAATGACGCCGACCGTAATAGCAATCAGTAAACCCAGTACTAATGCGATAGCGCGCATAAGAAACTCCAATCAGCTCTAATCTCGCTTAGATTCCTCGAAACGTTTTTGATAACGCCGCTCAACGTGCTTATTAAGTATACGCTCTCTTTCAATCGTCACCATCGGGTCACTTTTTAGTTTCCAGAGCGTGTCGCGCGCGCGTTTATAGGAATCTTTTAAGTCGACAATAGGAGCAGGGTAGTCGATGGGATCTAGCATCCGCTCCATGGGTGACATAAGCCAAGGCTGGTGTACCAAGGGCGTGGGTAAGTCTTTGAGCTCCGGCACCCATTTCCTAATAAAGCTCCCGTCCGGATCATGGTCTAAGGACTGCTTAATAGGGTTGTAGATGCGAATGGTGTTGATCCCAGTGACTCCGGCTTGCATCTGCATCTGCGGATAGTGAATCCCTGGCTCGAAGTCGAGAAAAAGGGAGCCCAAGTGGGTCACGCCTGTCCGCCAATCCTGCCAGAGGTGGTGGGTTAGGAAGCTAACCAGCATCGCTCTTGAGCGAAAATTCGCATAACCCGTGGCCTTGAGCGCGCGCATGGTGGCGTCAATCAAGGGGTAGCCTGTCATACCGTTTTTCCATGCGGAGACTAAATCATCATCTTGGCCGCGTGGCTGCGCCGCGTAGCCTCGATTGATGTCTTCGAACTCCATGCGACATTCCATCTCGAACTTCTGTATGAAGTGGCAATGCCAGTGAAGCCGGGACTCAAATGCGCTCATTGCTCGCGTCCAGCCGTGGCGCTTTTCCTGCCGTTGCAGGGCTTGGTAAGCCTCACGCATGCTCAAATTTCCCCAGGCGAGATAGGGTGATAGACGTGAGCAGTGCGTCCGGCTCTGCTCTGGTTTTGAGATGAACTTTTGGTAGCCCCAGCCCCGATCATTTAGGAAGCTGTCGAGCACATCAGCGGCCTCGGTAGGTCCACCTAACTGCATTACGCTCTGTTGGTTTCGCCATCGCTCGAGTCGACTTGTTCGCAATGCTTCAAGCTGATCGTGGCCGGACAAACTGAGCGTTCGTAGGGCGGCGAGTTCGACCTCGTGGCACTCGGCGGTCATCACTCGGTGCCAGCTGCGATTCCAACCTTTTCGATCTTTACGCTTTCGCTGAATACCGTTGGTTTGGAATTCTTGCCACTCAATGCCCTTGCTCGCGCAATATCTACCGATCTCAAGGTCGCGCTGAAAGGTGACGTCGAGCCCTGTTTCTTCGTAGCTGAGCAGGGTTTGGATGCTTAGCTTCTCGTTAACCAAGGCCAGTACATCGAGCGCATTCCCCTCAACGATTTCCAGCGTGTGCCCGAATGACTTAAGTGTGCGTTGCATATCCGCGAGTGATTGGGCGATAAACTGCCAGTGTCGTCCGCGGTAATGGGCGTTGTTGACCAACTCGGGTTCTAAAATATAGATCAGGAGCGTCTCACTACCGAGCACGATCGCGCGCTCAAGCGATGCATGATCACTTAGGCGTAAATCACGCTTGAACCAAACAACATTAACGCCCATTAGTCAAAGGCCGCTGCGAGAATCGGATTGTCTACTGCTGACAGCGACTCGGCGTCTAGCAATTCAAGTTTGCCTTTTCTCAAAGCACTCATCAGCATTCGATAGGCATCGCGATCAAAGACCGTCTGTGGTTGTTCTTGCAAAGCTGCCTGTGCGGCCGCTGGGTTGTCGAAGCAACCTAGCCACGACCAATGATTTACCAAGTGGAACTGCGCTTCAGGTTGGTCGGGAAGAGGTCGGATATTCCGCTCCACCAAAAATAGGGGCCCAGGGAAGGGCCAAGCGGCAATGCGGTCCCGATCGAGAACAGAGAGCAAGCGTGCATTGTGCTCGTCTGAACTCTCGTCTCCTGCGCATGCACCATCACAGCGCTTGAGTTGATACTGAAAACAAGGCCCCTTTCCTTTGTCCAATCCCAGCATGCGAAGGCAAAGCCCATGGTCGCTGGCATGACGTCTTATGGTGTTATCCACATGACGCCGGTTGTGAAAAAGCCCGTAACTATCTTGCGCGCGTTCGCCCCAGGGAGAGAAGTCGGCGCTCGTTGGCTGTAGGAAGTTATCTTTCGAACGCGTGAGATGGATAGTCCAGAGTTTTCGAACCTGCCGTTGACGACGGTTGTAGAGAGGAGTCTCGGCTTTGATCGCTGCATTCTCTAAAAGTAGGGCGCCGATTTCGCCTGCGGTTGCTTGTGCCTCTATGCGCGCCACCTGACTCATTATTCGTTGGTGCCGCCCTGGCTTTCGCCCTTCCTGAAAGTGGGAGTGAACCCGCGCTTTTATATCAACGCTCTTGCCAACATAAAGCAGAGTCTCTTCGCTCGAAAAGAAGCGATAAACACCACTGTAAGTGGGAAGTTCATCAAGCTTCTGTCCATGCGAAGTGATGGTGATATTGGCGAGCTCTGGCATCATTAGCGCATGATTCCTCAAGACGACAAAGCGACCCACCTCCGTCCAGATTTTGCACGGGTAGAACCTGCACCTCGCTTTCTTCCACACTGCACTGAGCCGCGGATTGTCTCGCTAGGACTCGCGCCGATGCAGGGGAATTGGGTGGATGTCGATCAATCGGGCGAGTGGGGTGCCCATAAGCTTCGGCTCCGTGAGCAGCTTGGAGACCGCGTTTACAACGTGCGACCAGAGGCAAAAGAGGCGGCGGCCGAATTTGCGGACCTGATACGTCGTGAAGCGAATAGTAATGTGGCCCCCAAGGACGACGAGGCGCTTTGGCAGGCGTCGCTCGGTGTTGCTGATGACTTGGTTGTCATGCTGCCCGATGACCACGGGCGTTATCGGCTAGCAGCGGCCTCTTTGTGCAGTCCGACCGACTGGCTGCTCGAGGAAAAATTAGGTCTGACCATGGAAGAGGTTCATGGTCCGATTCCTCGATTGAACAACGAAATTGGCGAGCAAATCGATCGGTTTTTTGCTCGCTTGCCTTCGAAACGGTCTGTCCAGCGATTCAACTGGTCGATTATGCCGCACCCAAATTATCTCTCCAGAGCGCACTGGGACATTGCCTCGGAAGCTGACGACCTATGGTACCGAGCAGAGCGGCAGTCACTGTGCCGCTTACCGAAAACCCGAGCGATTGCCTTCACTATACGTGTCCATATTTGTGCGTTGGAGTCGTTGGCTGGCGTTGATGGGGCACTCGAGTCGCTCTGGCAAGCAATGGCAGACGCACCCGAAGATCTTCAGCGCTACAAGGGTCTCGACATTCTGGCGCCAGTCATCGCGCGCTGGCGGTCAAAAAACCAACTTTAGGCATGCAGCGTAATTACGGGCATAGGAATGGACCCGTAAGAGATACCCGTGAAGCTCAAGCTCAAAGAAATCAAACGCAAGCCCAATATCGATCGCTTCGTCATCGAGTCAGTGGACCTCAGCCTCTACATCGCGTTTGTTCAGATTAATGGCGAAGAGCATCTGATTGCTGACAACACCGGCAAACCACTCAAAACGACAAATCTCTTGTCGATGCAGCGCCAGATAAAGCAATTTGGTCAGATCGATGCAGTCCTGCGACAGCGCAGTGCTTACGATGAGATGGTGGGGCGAGGTGCTAAACAGGTGGGTGACAACACCATGGAGTTGTCTCTGGGGAATCAGCCACTTCCAGAGTGGCTCAATTAATTCGGCACCCAACCTGAATCACGAGGGTTTATGGGGCTGGGTAAGCGACAAATACCCTCGGTTTTCATGGCGTATTGCTTCCCGACTTCCGACTTCCGACTTCCGACTCTAGCTGAGTGCAAAGAGACTAGAAGCCGTTATTGAACGCCCGCTACAGGCTGCTGCTGAGTAATGCAGTGGATACCGCCGCCCATCGCAAAGATCACCCGAGCATCCAAGCTTTCAACATGCCGATCTGGGTAGAGGTCTTTCAGTATTTCGACCGCATGCCCGTCGGTGCGATCCGCGAATGCGGGGACTAAAACAAATCCGTTACCAATGTAGTGATTGATGTAGCTGTAATCGACCCATCCGATGTTGTCGCGCGTGACTCTGGGTGCAGGCATTGCTCGAACCATGAACCCAGCGTCCTCCAAAACGCGGCATTGGTCTTGCCACTGGGCCTCGTCAGGATGGCTCTTATCAAACTGTCGATGCAGTAAGACAGACCCATCGGGTGCAAAGGCGGCGATCATATCGACATGACCGCGGGTGCCATGATCTTGATAGTCCCGCCACAGACCCCGCTCGAACCATATTGCGCGCGATGTGCCCAAAAGTGTGTGTACTTCATTTTCCACAGACGCCTTATCGCGACTTGGATTGCGACCTGGATCGAGTTGTACGGTCTCTGTGAGGAGGACATCCCCGCGGCCGTTAACCGTAATACCGCCGCCTTCATTGACTAAGTCAGAGGCTAGGCGAGTAGCGCCAGTGAGTTCAATAATATGACTGGCGACTTTTGCGTCCCTCCGCCAATCAAAGGCGGTGTGATCTCCCCAGCCATTAAATACCCAGTCAATGCCACTGAGGGCGCCGTTCTTGCAGACAAAGGTAGGTCCCGTGTCTCGCAACCATGCGTCGTCGATTTCAAAGGGATGAAGGGTAATGGCCGAGGATAATTTTCGTGTGGCGATGCTGACCTGATCTGGATGGCAGAGCATATTGACCTGCTCGTGCTCTGAGATGCTGTTTGCAACCGTTGACCAAGCATCAAATGCGTCATCATCGGTGATGCCCGATGTGTCATAAGCACCCGTGGGAAATCCCATCCAGGTGGCTGCATGCTCAGCCCACTCGGGCGGCATCTGCCATTCACTCATGTCCCAATGCCTTTTTGAATGCCAAGTTGTCGAATTCTACGGTGGTAGCTGCCACGTGATTTCCCTGCTGAAGCACTATCAGCGCCAAGAGAGCCCGGGTATCGGACCGTTCTCGCCTTCACCGCTATGGGTTCTTGCGTTGACACGCGGATTTGTCAGTGAACTGTAGGTATCGGGGCGTCGTGTACCAAAGAAAGGGAATAGCTGTAGCCAATCCTGCCTGTGTGCAATATCGATCTCTGCTACTATTGCAACTTCTTCATCTTCCGGTGCCTCAACCAACATTCGTCCGAAGGGGTCGACAATGAAGCTGCCGCCATAAAAGCTAATGAGGCCCTCTGTGCCGGTTCGATTCGGTACTGCGATGAATAGGCCGTTTGCAATAGCGTGCCCTGTAATCACTTTTTGCCACAGAGGACGAGTATTGAAATTTGGGTGATCGGGCTCTGATCCTATCGCCGTGGGATACGAGAGGATGTCCGCGCCTCGTAAACCATAACTTCGTGCCACCTCGGGAAACCACTCGTCCCAACAGGTGGGTAAGCCAAGGTTTATGGTGGCGTCGCCAATCGACACGCCATGCACGGGGTAGGGCGATTCGCTTGGTCCCTCGGCGAAATAATGGTCCTCGAAATACCCTTCGGTGACAGGAATGTGTAGCTTGCGCGTCTTTGCCACCAAGTCGCCCGCTGGGTTGACCAATATGGCGGTGTTAAAACCTAGACCATCGGCTCTATCCACCGCTTCGTAGAGCGATGCCTGCACATAAACCTGATTGTGGACGGCGGCTTTGCGGGTGAAGTCGAATGTTGGGCCGTCCAGCAATGATTCGGGAGTGCGGTCTGACGCGGCTTGAGGTCGTGTATCAGCTGGATAGCGACTCAGCGTCAGCTCGGGCAGGAAGACAACGTCCGCGCCCGCAGACGCACAGGCAGCAATACCCGCGTGCAGATGCTCGAGATGCGTATTGAGGTCCTCGTACCACTTCATTTGATACAGCCCAATTGAGAGCGGGCGCGAACCCCGAGTCTCTGAAGGACATTGACTAGGCTGGAGTGGCGACGATATGAGTTTCACCATGGCTGCGTTTACTCGCGACACTGCGTGTTATTTATTGAGAAATATACCAGAGCAGGACGTTAAGCGAGTCCCTCCATTAGGGTAGCTAAGAATCTATGCCTAGCAGTTATCGAGTGCAGACTGAACAACGCTCACGTGCTGTCTTGGCGCAGAAAAGAGGGCATTTAAGTGGCTGTCCCTTGTTTTCGCCCAAGCAATGTAAGGGTCCGTAAGCGCCGCGGCTAGGCTTTGCTCTATTTCTGTGACTGGGGTCTGAATTTCATAATGTCGCTGTGACACCGCCGCCGACCAACCCTGTACATCTCCCGCGAAATATTTGGCGACAATCGTCTTGGAAATAGTGCCCGCCTCAGACGGGCGCTCGTCCGAGCAGTATTTGCCCGCCTCGCTGGCGGTAGTGAGGATCTGATTAGCCTGAGTTAACCCTTGCTCTTGAAGCATGGCTGCACTCAGTAACTGCCCCCCTGCATCGATGCGCAACTTTGCTAGGAGTGGCTCTAAATCCTCGTCTGCGGACGACCAATTGCCCTTTAAGAAGCGTTTTATACGTTGAGATAACTCCCAAAGAGTTTGAGCTGAATCGCCACTTGTGTTGGTTGGATAATCGCCCAGCAACTCAGGTTCGCGCCAAAACGCTCGCCATTCGTCTCCTCCCAAGATGGCCTTAGCAATCGTGTAGATAAGGCCATCGCTACGCTGGCTCAGATTCGTCGCTAGCAGATCGGCAATAGCGCCCTCATCTTCAGCGCGGAGTTTCTCGATGCAGTCGGGAGCCAGACGAATGAACTCCAGATCAAAAATAAGTTGCTGAGAGGCTGAGGCACTTCGACCCATGGTTGTATTTCGCTTGGCGATGTTTGCTTGAAGTTCGCAGCCGCTCAGTGCCAAGAAATCGATGATCGATAATGTATCGGTGTCTTCGCTCGCCGGTGCAAGCGCCACTGCCGGAGGCTTTGTAATGCTTGCGATGGTTATGCTCGGAATAGGGATCTCTGACACGTTGCTGAGTCGTGAGACATAGTTCTCTAGCTTGCCAGCTCCCAATTCACTGGAAGAGCAACTGGCAAGAAGTAGCGTGTGAAAAAGAAGGGTGACGGCTCGTCTGGTGAGCCGTCGAGAGCCTGCTGTCACGCGTTAGCACACCCTTCATCAAACGACGCCTGGGCTCTCGCTAGCCAGGCATTAAGGGCCGTATGGTTTTCACCGGGCGCCATCTTCGCTGCCCATCCCGCAAACTTAATCACGGCAAGTAAATCGATGTCGGCCATTGTGAATGAATCACCCGCCACAAAAGGTCGGTTTGCTAGCTCATTATTTAGTGTCTCGAATGCGTGAGTAAGCTGCGCTCTGCCGCGTTCAGCGAGTGCTGGGATTTGCTCGGTATCCAAGGTGCCTGGTAAGGCCCTGCCCGCGAACGCAGGGTTTGAGTTTCTAAAGGCATCACCGGTTGGACGGAAGACGTCGTTAAAGAGCCGATGGTTCCAATCTAATACGACTGCGCGTTCCTCGTTCGTTTCACCCAGAAGAGGCTTTTCGGGGTGAACTGCTTCGAGATATTGCGTGATCGCAAATACGGAAGAGAGTACTCGACCGTCGTCTAACACCAAGGCGGGGACGGTTCCCGTGGGGATAATCGCCTTATAGGCGTCTGAGCGTTGCTCGCCCTCGGGGAAATTTACCTGATGTGTATCTATCTCAATGCCTTTGTAATCCATGAACATTTTTAGACGCTGAGGGTTTGGTGCAGGGTCAAAGGTGTACAGCTTCATTTTTCTACTCTCTCGTGGGCGTTATTTTTTGTTTTACTCGGAGCGTTGCGCGTTCATGCCTACAACGATCTGTTACTACCTATCATAGCTCGCATGAAACGACTTTCGACAATCGATACGATCTTCATACTTACGGCTATCCATATTGGCACTTCCGTAGGTACGTTTTACAGCCGCTTACTTATGGCCGCTTACAGCCACTTTTTTCTGAGTACTGCGCTACTGAGTCGTCAGAACCCACTAAGACGGGAATAAGTAACAAAAGTGATTGTTATATGCATTATCTGGACAACCGAGTTTTTTCAGGGTCGCTTTAGTCTGTATACTCCGCGCTCCAGAAAAACTGTCAACCGAGTCTTTTGAGTCATGCGATATTTACTAGTCACTATTTTAGCGCTTTCTGTCTCTGCGTTCGCACAAACCGACGAGCAGCGTGCGGCTATCGCCGATCGTATTAAATCTTTTTCAAACGTTTGTGTAGCAGGCGAAGATTGCGGTGGTGCTGCAGCTGCGGGTGCCATGGAAGTCGCTTCATTGCCAGGCGAAGCCAAGTACGCTGGATGCGCTGCGTGCCACGGTCCTAATGGCGGCGGCGGTATTGGTCCTCAGTTGGCGGGCCGCGACGCTGACTACATCATTGGTCGCCTTACTGCTTACAAAGCAAACGAAACAGTGGGTGCGCAGAGCGCGCTTATGTGGGGACAGGCTGCGATGCTGAGCGAGGAGGACATGCAAGACCTCGCGGAATACATCACCACGTTCTAAACCATGAACACGGGTTGGCGCTTTCATTGCCAGCCCTTGTCTCATAAAGCGGGGTCAATGTCCTTTCGATAAGCAAGGGCCTCGCTCAAATCTCCTTCAGTGACTTCGTCACGACCCTCTAAGTCCGCGATGGTTCTGCCGACACGCAGACATCTATGCAGGCTGCGGCCAGACAGCTTTAATCGCTCACCGGTCTGTGCCAACCAACTTTTTGTGTCTCGCCTCATCGAGCAGTGGCCAATAAGGTCGCCTGTACTTATGCGCGCGTTGTGACAGCCCTGTCGCTCGATCTGTCGGTGGTACGCCTCCGCGATTTTACTTTTCAGTGTATTGAGTCGGTCATGCTGTTGGTCCGCAGGGTTCATGACGTCTGCGATGTTTGATCTTGAGACCTTGATAAAAATGTCGATGCGATCGAGCAGTGGTCCTGACAGTTTTGAGTCGTAGCGAGCGAGTGCTGCGCTTGAACATCGACAAGCGCGGTGGCTGGAATCTCGATATCCGCAGGGGCAGGGGTTCATCGCAGCGATAAGTTGGAATCGGGCGGGGTAGGTTTGTGTAATCTCGGCTCGGCTTATTCGGACTTCACCCGATTCCATGGGCTGGCGCAGGTTCTCGATAGTCGCGAGCGAAAACTCGGGCAGTTCGTCGAGAAACAAGACCCCTGTATGCGCTAGGCTAATCTCCCCAGGAGTTGCGTATCGGGTTCCTCCAACGAGTCCCGCAGAACTAATACTGTGATGTGGCGCGCGTTTGGGGCGCTGACCATCGAAGTCCTGGCCAACCACATCATAAATAAGGGCGGCCTCCAGCTGATCCTGCTCCGACGGTGGCGGCAGTAGCTCGCCAATCAAACCTGCAGCCATGGTCTTGCCTGCCCCGGGTTCGCCTGACATCAATAAATGATGTCCGCCCGCTGCACAAAGTGTTGCAGCTCGCCACAGCTCGGGTTGGCCCGAAGGAAGAGGAGTGCTGGACGAGACGCTACTAGTTGGCTCAATCGCACCACTCGCTGGCAGAACACGCGTTAGATGTTGAGGTATTCTCAGGTCGTTTAAATGTGCTACTGCAACGACGTGCTGTGCGAGTGCAGACATTTGCGCTGCCTCCGCGCTTGGCACAAACAAACGCGTGGAAGTCTCGCGATTGCACCAGGCTGCTGCGAGCAATCCAGACGTCGGCAGGACATCCCCGCTCAAACTGAGCTCGCCATAAAACTCTGCGTTGTTAGCGAGCGTGTCTGGAAGCTGCCCGGAGGCGATAAGAACTGCCACTGCGATCGCGAGATCAAAACTCGCACCCGATTTAGGTGTGCTTGCGGGAGCGATGTTGATGGTGAGTCTGCTATCTGGCCAGCGAAAGCCCGACGATATGACGGCACTGCGGACGCGCTCTTTTGCCTCGCGCATAACCGACTCGGGCATGCCCACCATGGCAATGGCTGGCAAGCCAGGGCTGAGGTGGAGCTCAACGTGTACAGGAACTGCCGTTAAACCAATGCGCGAACGCGTTGCCACGCGTGAGAGTGACATAAGACATCCTTGTCATGCACGGGACATCCTGTCCCGAGAGTTAAATCTATTTGGCGCTGCGCTCTAGCTCGTCGAGCTTCGTCACAAGGGCTTCGATCTCAGACTCTAACTGCTCTACCCGAGCCCTCGTGCGCGCGAGTACCGTTGACTGTGCATCGAACTCATCTCGGCTTACCACATCGAGATTACCCAGGGCAGACTTTGCAACGGCCTTTGCGTTACCAGAGACTTCATCAGCAAGCGTCTTTCCTTCTCGAAGAATCGATCCGAAAAGCTTGGTAGCCGCCTCAGCAGGATCGGGAATGCGGTCGTTGTGTGCCATGTTGAAAGCCCTTTTTTAATGGACACGAGATTACCGGAATCAGGTCCGAATGTACTGCATCAATTGCGTGCAGATTACATCCATAAGCGCACTATATTGGTGCGCATCAATGGTCGCGCCTTTTTAATCACGTTTAAATCAGGTGGTAATTTTTCTTTAAGTGACTGTTTCTAAATATTTTTCCTTTTATTGGTGCGTTGCTCGCAATGCTTTTTGCGTCCCAAGCTGCGTGAACTCACGCTAAGCGAGAGGTCACACAGGAGTCGAGTAATGCGAATCATAAGAGCCCTCAAAGCTGCCCCCGCAGCGCCCAACAGAACGGTCCGTGAGTCGTATGGATCGTTGGCAACCATTGAAGAGGAGAGTACCCAATGAAAATGGTCACCGCAGTAATCAAACCCTTCAAGTTAGACGATGTGCGAGAAGCGCTGTCTACGATCGGGGTGCAAGGTATCACCGTGAGTGAAGTGAAAGGTTTTGGCCGACAGAAGGGTCACACCGAACTTTATCGTGGTGCTGAATACGTGGTCGATTTTCTACCAAAAACCAAGGTAGAGGTCGCAGTTTCAGAGGAGATGCTCGATCAGACGATCGAAGCTATTTCTGGCGCAGCGCAAACCGGAAACATTGGTGACGGCAAAATCTTTGTCACGTCGCTTGAACAGTCCATTCGTATCCGCACCGGTGAAACCGG
This sequence comes from Luminiphilus sp., assembly GCA_965662305.1. Classification (GTDB taxonomy): domain Bacteria; phylum Pseudomonadota; class Gammaproteobacteria; order Pseudomonadales; family Halieaceae; genus Luminiphilus. Next base: position 2,728 of record CBFIHK010000022.1, on the reverse strand, counting down.
TGTCGACGCGCTTTAAGCGAATAGGAGAAGCATCATGGAAGTTACAGCTGAATTGAGTTACGCGTTAAACACCTTCTACTTTTTGGTGTGTGGCGCACTAGTTATGTGGATGGCGGCAGGTTTCGCCATGCTTGAAGCCGGTCTTGTTCGCAGCAAGAACACGACCGAGATTTTGACAAAGAACGTTGTGCTGTTCGCAGTTGCATGCACGATGTACATGATTGTGGGTTACGACATCATGTACGGTGGAGGTGTCTTTCTAGACGGCCTCATGGGTGATGGCGTGACTGGCGCAGAAGAGCCAGCGGGCTACGCACCATCTGCCGACTTCTTCTTCCAGGTCGTGTTTGTTGCGACCGCTATGTCCATTGTATCGGGCGCGGTGGCGGAGCGAATGAAGCTTTTTGCATTCTTGATCTTTGCCGTCGTCATGACCGGATTCATTTATCCGATGGAAGGTGGTTGGACTTGGGGCGGAAATGACGTTTTCGGTCTTTACAATCTAGGTGAGCTCGGGTTTGTCGATTTCGCGGGTTCAGGCATTGTTCACATGGCAGGTGCAGCCGCAGGTGTCGCAGGTGTCATGACCATTGGTGCGCGTAAGGGCAAATACACTGCAGACGGACGGGTCAATGCGATTCCGGGTGCTAACCTCCCGCTCGCAACACTTGGTACTTTCATTCTGTGGATGGGGTGGTTCGGGTTTAACGGTGGTTCGGTTTTAGCAACCGCCACGGTATCGGACGCTAATGCAGTCGCTGTTGTGTTCCTGAACACAAACGCCGCAGCCGCTGGTGGTTGCATTGCCGCGCTATTAGTCGCCAAGTTTATGTTTGGCAAGGCTGACTTAACGATGGCCCTCAACGGTTGTCTGGCAGGTTTGGTTGCTATCACCGCTGGTCCTGATACGCCGACACCACTTCAGGCAACACTCTTCGGAGCGCTTGGTGGTGCGTTGGTTGTTTTCTCTATCGTCACCTTGGACAAGTTGAAGTTCGATGATCCAGTAGGCGCCATTTCTGTTCACGGCGTTGTTGGTTTGCTTGGACTTATCTTGGTTCCGTTCACAAATGATGGTGCAAGCATGACAGGCCAGTTGATTGGTGCAGCCACCATTTTCTTCTGGGTTTTCATCGTGTCCATGATTACGTTCAAAGTTATCGACATGGCAATTATGAAAGTTCGCGTCTCCGATGAAGAGGAGTACGAAGGCTCTGATCTGGCAGAGTGTGGCATGGAAGCCTATCCAGAATTTACTACCGCCCGATAGTGGTTTGAGTGAGACCTTGGGGGAGCTTAGCTCCCCCTTTTTTTGTCTATCTTTCTTCAGCTACGTACTACTCTCGACTTTCCTTCCCGCCTCAAT
>CBFIHK010000022.1:0-1352 GCA_965662305.1 Luminiphilus sp. | reverse complement strand
TCCAACCTCACCTTTTCCTCGCTCAGTGTTGGTCATTCATCGGCCTCATTGAAGATCGAAGTCAGCTCAGTCCAAGGTCAATATCTCACTGATACCAAGCATTTCGCAGGCATCATCAAGTTTTCCGATGGCATCTGCCAATATATTCGATTTGCCCGTTTGAGCCGTTCGGCATAATTTAGGGGTATGGGAGATGCGTCTGGGCGCCCGCTCTCACTCAAAACAAATCTCATTTGGAGGCGTTAACCATGAAAGCTATGAAGTTTGCCTTTGCAGGGTTGGCAGTATTCACAGCACTGTCTGCACCGGTACAGGCTGAAAACACCTTTGCAAAACCCCCTAAATTCTGGTGGCCGGAGCGCATTGACCTGACGCCATTGCGTCAGCATTCGCCCGAGTCGAATCCTTACGGTCCCGATTTCAACTACGCAGCCGAGTTCGCAAAAGTTGATTTGAATGCGCTTAAAGCGGACATTCGAGCGACATTGACGGACTCGCAGGACTGGTGGCCTGCGGATTACGGTCACTACGGTCCATTATTTATCCGTATGGCCTGGCACAGCGCCGGTACCTATCGCGTTGCTGATGGTCGCGGTGGTGCTGGTGGCGGTCAGCAGCGGTTTGAGCCACTCAACAGTTGGCCCGATAACGGTAACCTCGATAAAGCTCGTCGCCTGTTGTGGCCAGTCAAGAAAGCCTACGGCGCCAGCGTAAGCTGGGCTGATCTCATGATCCTTGCAGGCAACGTTGCCATGGAAGACATGGGCTTCAAGACCTTTGGCTTTGCCGGTGGTCGAACTGATGATTGGGAGCCTGACCTCGTTTACTGGGGACCAGAAAAAGTTATGCTCGCTGATGAGCGATACAGCGGTGAGCGTAAGCTCGACAATCCACTTGCTGCCGTTCAGATGGGTCTCATTTACGTAAACCCTGAAGGGCCAAACGGTAATCCAGATCCTGCGCTCGCGGCTCATGACATCCGCGAAACCTTCGGTCGCATGGCAATGAACGATGCCGAGACAGTAGCGCTTATCGCCGGTGGTCACACCTTTGGTAAGGGCCACGGCGCGCACAAGCCAGACGAGTGTGTTGGCGTCGAACCTGCCGGTGAAGCACTGGAAGAGCAGGGCTTCGGTTGGAACAACAAGTGCGGCAAAGGCCACTCGGAAGATACGGTGACTTCTGGCTTTGAAGGTGCTTGGACAGCGACACCCACCCGCTGGAGCATGCTTTACCTCGCCAACCTGTTCTCGTTTGATTGGGAAATGACGCGAAGCCCCGCAGGTGCTATCCAGTGGATTCCAGTTGATGGAAAGGCCGCAGGAACAGTGCCTGATGCACATCGCCCTGAT
>CBFIHK010000021.1:0-28840 GCA_965662305.1 Luminiphilus sp. | reverse complement strand
CAGGATGTTCGCCTTGCTGGCATGATCGTGAAGCTCATTGGCACCGAGCTGCGCCATGAGATCGAATGCTTGGGTATCGACGTCATGGGTGAGATCGGTCTTAGCTACGGTGACAATCCACACGTGCGCGGCCGCGGTTCATGGCAGTACCAATACATGTTCTATCTTGGTTTGATCATTGGCGGTGGCACCTCGCAAATTCAGAAGAACATTATTAGCGAGCGCGGACTCGGCATGCCGAAAGAGCCAAAGATTCCGGCGGCGGCCGCCAAGTAAGAGGAGGGGTAATAAATGGAATTTGGATTATCACAAGATCAATTGCTCCTCGATGACAGCGTTAGAAAGTATTTATCATCTGAGGTCTCCCTAGACGTCGTGAGAAAGATTGCCTTGGGTGAGCAATCTGATAGCGGTACTTGGCGTGGTCTCGCGGAAATGGGTTTGGCTGGCATCATCATTCCCGAAGCCCATGGCGGTGCAGAGCTCGGTATGCTCGACGCGGTAGCGATTGCGGAGGCGCTGGGTTACGCCGCGTGTCCCGGCGGGCCCTTCTTGAGCACAGCGATTATGTCCGCGTATCTGCTCAACCAGGCAGGTGCGACTGATCCACTCGCGGGCATGGCGAGTGGCAACTACCGAGTGGGTATTGCCTTTAGTGACTTCGTTGGCAGCAGAAAAGGCGCAGTTACCGAGTCGGACTCCAAACTGAGCGGTCAGAGCTTATATGCGCTTGATGCCAGTGCCGATGCCTATTTAGTAGCACTCGCGGACGGCCGTATCTACATGGTTGAAAGCGAGCACCTTGACCGAAAGTTGCTCACAACCATTGATACCACCCGCAGCGTTTGTGAGCTTAAATTTGATCAGACGCCTGCTTGTCTTGTGACAGACGATGCGCAGTTGGTGCGAGAAACCCTTTATCGCGGGCGCGCCATTCAGGCAGCCGATACCTTGGGGGCTGCGCAGTACATGCTTGATCAAGCGGTTGCGTATTCACTCGATCGAAAGCAGTTCAATCGTGCGATTGGTTCATTCCAGGCGGTGAAGCATATGTGCGCAGAGATGGCCTCACAGTTAGAGCCCTGTCGCGCCTTTGTTTGGTATGCGGGTCATGCGTTTGACGAGTCTACGGAAGATGCGGCAGAGACAGCCTGTCATGCCAAGGCACACCTTTCGGAGGTGGGTCAATTTGTCGCGAAAACAAGCACTGAAGTCCACGGCGGCATGGGCTTTACCGACTTAGTGGGTCTTCACTACTGGTTTAAACGGATCGGCTTCAATCGGCAGCTTTTGGGTTCACCTGAGGCGGTTCGCCATGAAGTGGCAGTGCTGCAAGGACTCTGCGAGGCCTAGGTTGTGCTCCGCGGCCGGTGTTCAAAAATTGAGGCGGTAAAACGCCTATCCGAGAGGTCATCAAAATGGTCGGCGACGCGACTACAAAGAATAAAAATGATGGGAGCAGGACGATGACAGTTAAAAATGCAAAAACCCCAGCGAAAGTACTCGGTGCGTCGATACTTTTTGCTTTCGTCTCGCAACTAGCCGCGTGCGGAGGCACTACCGATGATACGTCTGTTGCAGAACCCGGCGTAACGCAACTCACTGAGGGACAAGTAACGGGGATCGCATCGCCTTACGATGAGTCGATTACGGTTTACCGCGGACTCCCTTACGCAGCACCACCGGTTGATGATTTGCGCTGGCGGGCACCTCAGGCACCCGCTGACTGGGCAGGGGTTAGATCGGCTGACACCTTCGCTGACAGCTGTTACCAGCCGCGTCATTCATCGATCTTTGTATGGCGCCGAGAGGACTTCCCCGTCTCCGAGGACTGTCTTTATCTAAATGTTTGGACACCCGCGACCGAGGAAAAAAAGCCCGTTATGGTCTGGTTTCACGGCGGTTCGCACGTAAGTGGTCAGGGACACTCGCTGATTTTTGACGGTACTACGCTTGCCCAGCACGATGTGGTGGTGGTCACCATAAATTATCGCTTGGGCCCACTGGGCTTCCTTGCGCACCCGTGGCTATCCGATGAAGCGTCCACGGAGATCGAAGGCGGCGCGTCCGGAAACTACGGATTGATGGACAAAATTGCCGCGCTTGAATGGGTGAATCGCAACATCGCATCACTTGGTGGCGACCCAAACAATGTGACTATCTTTGGGCAGTCTGCAGGTTCCCAGAGCGTGTGTTCGCTCATGACTGCACCTGCGGCTCAAGGTCTCTTTCATAAAGCCATTGGTCAGTCGGCGGCCTGCGTTAATCAGCTAACCAAAGCCGATGCTAAGGGCTACGAGCGCGGTCAGGCTCTGGTTGAGGCTCTGGGTGCTACGTCCATCGAAGGCCTGAGAGCTGCAGAGCCTGATGCGCTGCTCGAGGCCATGGCAGCCTCCGATTGGGAGTCGGGTAGCCGTATTGTGATCGACGGCGTTGTGTTGCCTCAATGGCCCGATGAGGTCTACAAAGCGGGCGAGCAGAGCAAAATACCGTTGATGCTCGGCTTTCTTGCCAATGAAGGGTTTGAGCTGTTCCCGGTCAATACCGCACTAACCGAGCGTGAGCTAAAAGGGTTTCTGGCCTATGTGGGTGGTGATCGAGCCGATGAGCTTGCGGGGGAGTACGACGCCGATAACATGACTCCGGGCGAGTTACAGCATGCCATTTCTACGGATTTGTTTATGGCCTATGGCAAACGCCAGTGGGCGTCTTATCACGCAGATGCGGGTCAGGAGACCTTCCTCTATTTTATGGACCATGTGCCACCGTCGTTTCACATCTACATGCCCGATCAACCATTCTTAGAACTCGAGGGCGGGCCGCGAAGTGGGGGCGCCTATCATTCAGGTGATTTGGCCTATGTGTTTGGCTCACTTGATAAAGTGGGTTACGACTGGACCGAGGCGGACCGAAAGGTCTCGGCTCAGATCGTGGACCACTGGACGCAATTTGCGAAGACGGGGAATCCAAATGCCCCCGGCTCATCAGACTGGAAGCCGTTCAATACCGAGGACCTTTACACTCGGGTTATTAATCAGACACCCGAAACAGTGGGAGGTGTTCGAAACACCATAATGTCCATTTTTAGTCGCGCTGAGTGATTTTTGGTGTTGCTGCGTGGAGTTCTATTTTTGCATTTCGGTTTCGTGTTCCGGTTTTGCGGTTCTCCAATGCTACTGTCACGAAGATGGCTCTGATTAATGAGGCGAAATTTATGAAAAAGCTACTTGTAAGCACATCGATTGCACTTACTTTGATCGGCTGTGGTTCACCTGAAGAGTTAGAGGGAGGCTCAACATCTGAGGTCACTACGGCTCCGGATGTCGTACATATGACGCTATCCGAGATTAGCCATGAACTTGATAAAGGCACATTTTCATCAGTCGAGCTCGTGCAGGCTTACCTAGAACGTATCAAGGCAATCGACAAGACAGGGCCCACACTCAATGCGGTGATCTCGATAAACCCAAGCGCTTTAGGGCTGGCTGAAAAGAGCGACTTACGGCGTAAATTGGGACAAGCGCTCAGTCCGATCGATGGTGTCCCCGTTCTTCTAAAAGACAATATCGAGTCTAAAGATGATCTTGCAACCACTGCCGGTTCGACCGCGCTCGTCAATAATGTGACGGGTCGAGACAGCCCGCTTGTCGCGGCATTGCGTGAATCCGGAGCCATTATTCTGGGCAAGACCAACTTAAGCCAGTGGGCAAATTTTCGTTCTAATCACTCGGTCTCTGGTTGGTCAGCAGTGGGCGGCTTAGTGAAAAATCCGCACGTCTTAGATCGCCAAGCCTGCGGTTCAAGTTCGGGCTCTGCGGCGGCTGCAGCCGCAAGCTTGGCAGCGGCAACTGTAGGAACGGAGACCAATGGCTCAATCATTTGTCCCTCACAGGTGAATGGTGTTGTGGGTTTGAAGCCAACGCACGGTCTTTTGCCGGTCGATCACATTGTCCCTATTGCCGCGACACAGGACACAGCGGGTCCTATCACCAAATCAGTAAGTGGCGCTGCGCTGATGCTCGATGGGATGACCGGTTGGGAAAATAACTATTTCGAATCGCTCGACCCCTCGTTAGTTTCTGGAATGCGTATCGGGGTTTTGGAGTTTGCGCGTAATGACAACCCAAGGCTCAATGCACAGCTCGACGCGGCGATTGCACGGATGTCTGACATAGGCGCCGAGATTGTTCGTATCAATGAGCATGACACACCGCCTGAGTTTTGGGGTGCCGCGCGCTTAGTTCTGGGGGCGGAGTTCAAGCATTTCCTCGATGCATATTTGGCCGGGTCGCCTGCGGATATTCCCGTGCGCAGTCTTCAGGACGTGGTTGATTTCAACAAAGAGAATGCGTCTGTCGAACAAGCTATTTTTGGACAGGATATTCTTGAGTCTTCCCTCGAAGCTCCGTCATTAGAGAGCGATGAATATCGAGATGCGCTAGCGTTGATACGTTTAGCAACGAGGGAGAACGGAATCGATGCGCTGCTCGAGAAGCACAATGTGCAAGTTCTGATGGGGCCTAGTGGACCGGTTTCGCCGAGAGCCGATGTGGTTAACGGCGATGTTTGGCCTGCTTGGGCCGGCGCAGGGTCCATGGCTGCAGTGAGTGGCTATCCAAACTTAACAGTCCCCACGGGAACAATTGTAGGGGTGCCGGTCGGTGTCTCTTTCATGAGCGGCCGCGACCAGGATTCACTGCTTCTTTCCGTAGGTTTGGCGTTTGAGCAGGCAGGTTCGGGTTCCCCACAGCCAAGCTTTAAACCCACCGTTTCGGCCGATGATATGACAGCTTTGTAAGCGTTTTTTTAGGCATGCTCGATTCCAGACACGGGGGCTTTTTACCGACCATATTGCTCTGTACCTTGCTTATGGGGTCGAGCTTTCCTTCGGCCGCTGTGCTGTTGGTTAGTGGTGCAGATGCAATGTCCTTGGTATCGATGCGCTTCCTCATAGCATCGCTCGTCGCATGGTCTTTGGTTGGACTATTTCGCGATGTCGATGAGACAAACGTTCCCTGGCGGGTTGCTATTCTCGTAGGTGTTTTTCAGACCTTTGGTGTGATGGCGCCTGTACACATAGCACTTGGCTTTGAAGCGCCGCCGGTGGTTGCAGCCATTGTTTTTAGTAATGTGCTCATCGTGGCTGGTTATGAGATGTTGACCGGTCACCGGCAGGCAAACAAAGTATTGATATGTGCCCTATTGCTGGGTTTTGGTGGGCTGATTCTTGTGACCAACGTTCTGGCAATGCCCTCAAGTAAAGATGTTCAGGTGAGTCATTTTGGTGTCCTTCTCAGTTTAGCGGCTGCACTCTCGTGGACATTTGCAACGCTGGTTTCTAAACATCTGAAAGTCGCGGGCGGTTGGCGATTTAATGCACAGCAAATGCTGGTGGGCACCCTATGCTTGATTGGACTTACCCTGGCGTCTCGGGGGCATGAAATGTGGCTTCCTCAAAGCACCCATGATCTTCTGTGGCTATTGTGGCTCTCAGTTCCCGCAAGTGTTATCTCGTTCGGCCTATGGTTTCGAGCACTCTCAATTCGCAGCGCGACTGAGGCCAGCGCATGGCTGGCAGCCGTGCCTGCCTTTGCTGCAGTCATTGCCTGGGTAAGCCTTGGTAGTGGTTTAACTGCGTCTCAGCTTGCTGGGATGGGCTGCATTGCGGCTGCACTTTATTTGCAGTCTCGTGCGGCGCATTCTCGTTCCTGAGCCTATGGCTTACACCGCTAGATCATGAATTCGCCACCGTTCACGTGCAGAGCGGTGCCTGTCACGAAACGACCGCTATCACCAGCGAGATAGAGACAAGCCTCAGCGATGTCCTCGCATTCTCCGAATTCGCTTACCGCAAGACGCTCAGTTGCCAGTCGAATGAGTTCCTCGTTGGCATGTTGATTCGCGGCGCGAGAAGTTTTGATGCCACCTACGGCAATCGTATTAGCCGTGATGCCGTCTTTACCAAATTCACGTGCTAAGGCTAGGGCTAGACCATGCATGCCAGCCTTACAGGTGACGTTGGCCGCACGTTCTGGAATCTGTCCAAAAAAGCCATCGTAGCCCGACATCAAAATGATTCTGCCGAAGCTATCTGCTTTCATATCGGGGATAACGGCGCGTGCTAGATAGAAGGAAGGCGACAAATTGGTGGATAGGACCCGATGCCAGTCCTCGTCAGTTATCGTTTCAAATGGCATTCGGTGTCGAATGCCCACGTTGCTTACAGCGATGTTGACTGGGCCGAATGCCTCCTTGGTTTTGGCAACTAATTCGTCAACTTGCTGCGAGTCTGATACGTCGGCCTTGAGACCTATTGCTGTGCCACCAGCGGAACGAATCGCTTCAACTGTATCGTCGACTTTTTGTTGGTCGTGAGCACCATTTACAACAACCTTTGCGCCGTCTCTCGCAAACAATTCAACAACCGCGCGTCCAATATTCTGATTTGATACTGTGACCAGCGCGGTCTTGCCTTCAAGACGTCCCATGGGCTGCCTCCATTATTTTTATAATTAGTTCGCGCCAGCGTTGCAGAGATTTAGTGGCAGGTAAACTGAATCGACGTTCTTCACCTCGTAACGACAGTGCCGACCCAAAACGCAGAATTAACTCGTTACGGCTAATGTACTCCGCATGTGAATTACGACCTCACGCGTGTCATGAGTGATAAATACATTGAGCTTTTCAGTGGCTGATGAGCGAGCGCGTACGTTGCTTTTTGCCGCCTATCAAATCCAACTATCACTGAAACCCAGATTTCAGGCGAAAACTTTGTCTCCTTCACATGCAGGAGGGCGACTTAAACGCACAGTTTTCTGACTTTGTTTTGCACTGAGCTTCCTCGAGCGCTAACGTGTCGGTGTGGAAACAACTTGTCCGCAGGGCCAAGAAATCAAAAACAAATAGAACGACAGGCAGGAAATCGATCGCAAGGGTGCACCGAACCCTGTTCTGCAATTTCACGGGAGATCACCACCATGGCTTATGAATGTTTTGACCTGAGCATTTCTGAGGGCATAGCCCATATCCGTTTCAATCGACCTGAAAAAGCGAACTCGATGATTCCCTCGTTTTGGACCGAGTTGCCGGCAGTGGTGAATGAGTTATCGCGCGACGCTGCCTGCCGCGTCATGGTGCTGTCTGCCGAGGGTCGTCATTTCTCATCTGGCATGGATATCTCAGTGTTCACAGAAGGTGGCCTCGATGGGCCGGAGAGCGGGAGTCGTTTCGTGCGTGCCGAGGCATTCCGTCATCACTGCATGGCGCTGCAGGATGCATTTACCTGCTTGGAAGAAGCGCGGATGCCGGTACTGGTCGCAATTCAAGGTGCGGCTGTTGGCGGCGCCATGGATCTGATTACCGCCTGCGATTGCCGCTACGCAACCCGTGACGCTTTCTTCTCAGTGCACGAAACAGCCATCGGTATGACCGCGGATGTCGGAACATATCCACGTCTTGTGAAGCTGATACCCGAGGGGTGGGCGCGCCAGATGTCCTACACCGCGGAGCGTGTGAGTGCTGAAAAGGCCCGTGATATTGGTCTGGTCAACGAGGTTTATGAGTCGGCGGAGCAAATGCTGGAGGCTGTCATGAACATCGCGCGCCAGATAGCGGCACACGCGCCATTGGCAGTATCTGGTGCAAAGCGGATGGTGAACTATGCGCGTGATCACAGCACCGCGGATGGACTGGATTATATTGCGACGTGGAACGCGTCAATGCTCGACGGAGAGGCGATTCGAAATACCTTTGTGGCACAGGCCAAGGGTGAAAAACCTCAATACGAAGAACTCCTGGCGGTAAAGAAGACCGCTGGTGAATAAAGGGCTCTAATTCAACCTTTATCGGCTGTGTCACTTGGCCTGCCTTACGCCTCGAATCGGTTTTACTGATCTTGGGCATTGCCGATTAATTCGCACCTAGATTGCGCGTTATTTAATTGAGCTATCCATGTTCAAGTCAGTTGTCTACAGCCTAGCCTCTTTTGTTTTGGTCACTTTTGTGGCCATTTTTAATTTAGATAGGGTGAGGCCCCCTGAAACCGCTGAGGCAAAGTGGCATGCCTATCTGACAGAGAGTGAGCTTAAACATCCGCTCGCCAAATATTGGTTTAACAAGGCGCCCGTGTCATTGGAGGTGCTTGATGCCTTGCTTGGACCGCCACTTCAGGAGAGCGAAGTTCTGAATTGGGGGGATCGTTTTGATCTAATTGCGCCAAAATTAGAATCTGCAAAAACCGGGTGGGCGAAATTTGCCGATGGCTCAGCCTACGTCGCAGTTAACACATTTTTTCCGGGCGCCACTGCTGAGATGGTTGACTGGTGGTTTGAGTGGGCTCAGGAGAAAGAAGACATTCGCTACAAGATTTGGTACCCCGGTGCGCATTATACGATGGCACAGCGGCCAACTGACGGTGCCCCCGTCTATGCGTATCCGAAGCCGTATTGGGGCAAGAGCCGCTTCCCTGTCGAGGACGTTGGTGTGGGTGTTTCAAGGCTCCGCCTCGACTTTGTGGCGCCAACCGAATTTGGTTTCGGTCAGCTCCCTGAAGGCTCGACAATGTTGGCTGTCCGCGTGGGTTTACCCAACGGACTCTTGAAGACAACCGATATGATTCATTACGTCAGACCGGTCGATGGGGGCGTCGAGATGCGCAGTCGATTTTGGATTGCACGCAAATTTGAAGCCATGACGGGCGGTGCCGGGATTGCAGCTGCATTACTTAATAACCGGCTGGCAAAGCAGATAATCTTGCCTGACGAGTTGCCGCTTGAGTTAGGTCTTCACTGCGCAAACGAGTATGCCCAGCTCGCATCTTTTTTACCGGAACTCTTTGCGCAATACGGCTCGGGCGTGGTTCATTGATATTGGAATTTTGAGGGCTTCACTATTTGTACTGGTGCTGGTTAAAAACAGATCGAAGTGGGTACCTCGTCTCGCGCCAAGGAAATTGGTTTCTTGGACTCTTTTCTGTGTGAATAGCGCGGTCGCGCCACGTACTTTTGAGCCCCAGTCTTAAATACCGTCAATGTTTGACTTCCGGTCACTCAAGACTGGATGAGGCTTAAAAGCACACTCGTTTTTCTGCGGAAGAGGCGAGTAATGCCTAAGCCTTTCCCTTTTGCGTTGAACGCAAGAAATAACTCTTGCCACGGGCGGAAGCAGACCTTGCAGGTGGAAAGGTTATGACCGGTCTGGTCTTATTGCTAGAGAAATAGCTACGCTGGTCAGCCCGAAGATTTTTAAGAAAAAACGGAGTTTTCAATAACTAAAACAAAGCCATCCAAGGAAGAGGGCCCTTTTTTCGTGGCTGCTCGGAGTGCCGTTATAAAAAAATATGTAAGGAGCGATAGCACACCGATCAGAGATTTCCCTTTCCTAGTCTGAGGGTTTTGTTGTAAATACGCATAATTGCCTTCGCATATGACGTCGGTTGGTTTATGTTAACCAGTGATTATCTAACGAAGGCGCTTCTTTGAATGAGAGGTGAGAAGTTATTGGAGGCATGCACATGCGTAGGATTTCGAACTTAGTAACGTTAACTTGGGCGGTGCTCCTTAGCGGTACGGTCATAGCCGACCCGAGTTCTCCTGCGGTGCAAACTGGCAATGGTGATGGAGTTAGCCTGAGCATAGCCACCGAATTTACCGAATCATGGCGGATCGACTCATCGCAGACGGAAGAAGAACCTACGCCATACCCAACCGGTCTTGAACCAGTGGCGGCAAAGATTGACGCGTGCCTAGTTGCAACAGATGACGGAGCACCGGGACGCAATCTCGATGTTGAATTAATCTACACTGACAACTTCGATTACGGGCGCATATGCAGTGCAACCTGGGTTACTAGGCAGGCAGATGATAGCCGTATTGCGTATGAGGATGTTGTGTGTGATTACCTTTCTGTTGACGGCATTCCGAGTGCACGGGCCTCACTGACGCTGACCGATAGCGGAATTGCAGATCTTGACGGTGTTGAGAATAACAATATTTGTTTTTCTATGACCCCAATGTCACCCACGGACGCAGATCCTGATCCAGAAGATTTCCAAAATGGCGTCGCACTAACGATTCAGCCTCTCGATATCGATAAGTGGCAGATCGATTCTGTGCTGTCGGCAGCGGAGACCGAGCCTCTGCCCACGGGACTCGTTCCGCTAGCTGCGAAGACGCAAGCTTGTTTGTCGGCAACGGACGAGGGCGTTGTTGGTCGTTCGCTAGATGTAGCACTCACTTACGTAGATGACTTTAACTATGACTACATCTGTGACGCCTCGTGGATAGCTCGATCTGACGATGGTTCACCCCTCCTAGTAGAAGATGTTATGTGTGATTATTCGATAGTGAATGGCTTGGCTGGAGCACGGGCGTTCCTGACCCTTGAGGATGGAGGAGTTATTGATCAAGACACTGCGACGGACAACAATGTGTGTTTTGCAATGACACCAACCTTCAGCGACTCGGACGGAGATACTCTGTTTGATGACGTTGATTCTTGTCCTAACACACCTGTTGATGAGGTGGGTGACATTGATGAGGATGGGTGCGGTCCTTCAGAGCGTGATTCGGATGGTGACGGTATTACCGATGGAGATGATTTCTGTCCATCCACTGCGCCTGAAGAGCTTGAATTTGTTGAGTCGGATGGTTGCTCACCGAATGAGCGAGATACCGATGGCGATGGCATAATCGATCTTAATGATGCGTTCCCAACCAATCCGAACGAAACGCAAGACTCAGACGGTGATGGGTTCGGCGATAATGAAGAGGTTGCAAGTGGAACCGATCCGTTGGACGCAGAAGATTTTCCGGTGAAACGTAAGTGTCCCGTCTATTTGATGTCTCAGAATTGATCAGATTCAAGAAGCGCGCCCAGATTAAAAACTGATGATGTTGCGAGAGCAATGTCTTGTTGTCTGGGCGTGTAACCTCTCGACGCCCTTCGCTCTATCGCCTGATTCTCCTAAGTCAAAGATCGAGCTTATGAAGGCTTTGTCTCCAAACGGTTCAGGTCACTCATAGCCCCTTGTAAAATATGTCGACGCTTATCTCCGCAGCTCGCGCTAGGACGCTGACAGCTGCAGTACTACCGTGGCGGTAAATATCTTAAAGCGCAAGTCGAGAAGGTTTCGCTCACGTTTCTGATATGACAAGTCTCCCGAGGGTATGCACGAGCTTGCGTTTCAACTAGGCGTATCAGCTCACCAATCCACTCGATTAGATCAATCACCTCCAGTGGATTGATCCATGGCTTCCTCCTGTAAAAAGAGACGGTATCATGACCCAAAAATGCATTGTCTAGGGGGGTAGCAAAATGTTGAACGTGTTGAAGATAGGGTGCTTGGTATTCTTCGGAGTGCATGCGCTATCCGCATGCTCAGGCCCACAAGGTGCCTCTGAGAGTTTTGGTGCTGCGTAGGTTGAGATCGTGGATCAGGCTAGTAATCAGATGAATGTCGAAACGACGAGTGCGGAGGCTAATACAAAACCCTACACGCCAGAGCCTTATGTCAACATTAGCCATCCTGAGTGGTCTCGAAACGCAGCTATGTATCAAATCAATACACGGCAGTTTACGCCCGAAGGCACTTTTACTGCAGCGAAGGAGCAACTGCCACGACTCAGAGCAATGGGCATCGATATTCTGTAGTTTATGCCAATCCATCCCATTGGTGAAAAGAACAGAAAGGGAACCTTGGGCAGTCCCTACTCGGTCAAAGACTATTTTGGTGTCAATCCTGAGTTCGGTACTGAAGCTGATTTTCGCGCCTTTGTCGAAGAAGCACATTCACTCGGAATGAGGGTGATTCTAGACTGGGTCGCGAACCAGTCAGCCTCGGATAACCCCTTGGTAGAGGAGCATCCCGAGTGGTACTCGCGCGACTGGAAGGGTGAGTTTCACCCCACGCCATGGTGGGATTGGACCGATATTATTGACTTTGACTACTCACAGCCCGGTATTCGTGAATACATGACCAATGCAATGAAATATTGGGTTGCCGAGTTTGATGTGGATGGTTATCGCTGCGACGTCGCTGGTTATGTGCCCCTCGATTTTTGGAACAACCTACGTCAAGAGCTCGATGCCATCAAGCCTGTCTTCATGCTCGCAGAATGGGAGTCTAGAGACTTGCATCGTGAGGCCTTCGATATGACTTACGGTTGGAGCTGGACGGGACCAGCGCGCTCAATAGCGCGCGGCCACGCAACAGCTCCCGCTTTATTTGACTTTTACGTTCGTACGGGCGAGGCGTGGCCAGCCGACGCTTATCGCATGGTTGGTACAGCTAACCACGATTACAATTCTTGGGAAGGCACAGCGCGCGAGCACTTCGAGGATAATCTTGAAAACATGACCGTCCTGAGTGTCGTGGGAGCAGGGTTTCCTACCGTTTATAACGGTCAGGAAGCAGGTAATGACAAGCGTCTCGAGTTCTTTGAGAGAGACCCCATTATTTGGCGAAATGATCCTATGGAGGCGCTTTATACCAAGCTCTTTAGATTGCTCGACGAGAACACGGCCCTGTAGCATGGCGACGTTGGCGGCAAGATGGTTAGGGTCTGGACAGACAAGACCGACGAGGTGTTTAGCTTCAGCCGTGATAATGGCACTGACAAGGTACTGGCGCTCATGAACTTCACTGGAGAGCCACTGACTGTCACATTGAACGACGGTCCTGCAGCAGGTGCCTACACCGATTATTTCAGCGGTGAGGCAGTGACGATCGAGTTAGGCGATCAGTTAGAGATCGATGATTACGGGTGGCGCGTGCTCGTGCGATAGCCTACAACCCCATAGCGGCTGCATTAATCGTTGCAGCCATTATGAAGGCGCCACATTTCTGGATCGTGTCCCGACGGGACACGATCGCAGGGTGAGGCTGTAGTGTAACCCCGCAGCTGGTTGTATCGATTTAATTGATCAACCGTGAGTATTGAGGGTGTTTTTAGATGTGCTGCTAAATGTACGAATCGGAGGTCCGCGCTAGCAGCGCCTAGTTCTTGCATCCTCTTTTGCAACTCGTCTTCAGGAAATAGCCCCTGCCTGAAACGGAACTCCAGCTCGCGCTCCAGACGAATCAATCGCTTTCCTTTTTCGATGGCTTGTTTTTGCATCTCTGTGAACAAGCGTTGTATGTCAGCTTCTTGCTCAGAGCTCAGATCAAGCTCATCCTTAAACTCTAAGACATGCTTTGGTCCCGGCACGCCGTTAAGTTCAGCCGCCTTCGCGAGGCCCCAACCGCCACCGCGCTCCAGTTGCTCTATATCCCGTGCGGATAGGCTTTTTATTTCTCTTGTTTGTTCCCCGGCATATGGCGACGAATGCGCACTATGCGTCAAATGTTGCGCAACACTGTGATTGATGAGGGTTGTAAGCGCAGTGAGCAACGTAAGGATGAAATGTTTGATCACTCTAGTAAGAGACATGGGCGTCATTCCCGACTGTTCGATGTTTTTGAGTGTATGGCGAGGATGGCGTGGTGCAATTTACGTTTACGGTTGTTATGCATTCATACCCGGCCGCTTGATAAAGCGTCTGAGTTTACTAGCCATGAGGTTTATAAACGACGTGCAGTCATGAGCTTCAACACCAATATGACTCGGCATTAAGAAAAAGGCGGGTATAACCCGCCTTTTCATAACTGAGTTGCGTTAGAAGACAACTCTCGCAACATTTGAGCAACTGTTGCTACCGCGGGGCTGGCCTTGTGGACATGCCTGGTAGTCATAGACCGCACCGCCTTTTGAAATGCGACCATCAGTCGTTGAGCTCCCCGAGCCTGTATAGACCGTGGTGCTGTTGCGATAGAGAACTACCGCGGCGCCACCAGCCTCCCACGAAGCGTCGACATACTGCCAGCCTTTTCGCTTATAGCCACTCGCCGAAAGCGTGATGTTGGGTGCAACCACTTCCGCTGAGGTGACGGTGATCTCATTACTATCAGCCGCACCACCACTGTTCACTGCACGTACTCTGTACTGGTAGGTCGTTGCAGAGGCAACACCGTCATCCACATAGGATTGGCTATCCGCAGCAACGCTGGCAATGGTTGTCCATGTCGTGCCGGCATCGGCGCGTTGAACATCATATCGACTCTCATTGTCGGCGTTATCGGTCCAGCTCAGAGAGATCTGTCCGGGAACCGAGTTATCGCCCGAGAGACCCGACGGTGCTGCTGGAGGTGTAACAGGCCCCGAATTATTTTCGACCAATAGCTCAATCTGATCGATGTAAACACTATCGAGTGCACGGGTCCCGCGAGCTTGATTGGTATCAGACACGCGTATGAAAACATCTACATTTGTGCACGCACCGGCAACGCTACAACTCGTTGGTACGCCAATGATACCCGTGCACGTTGAGGGAGAACCGATAGCGAGCTCGCAAACGGTTGTCCACGACGAAGTGGTATTCGTTCGGTAAGAGATTTCAAATCGATCGCCGTCACTGCTGTTATCGGAGTAACCAACCACGTTCAGTGTTGCAGCACCCGAGGGAGCATTGATAGTCCAGCGATGGTCGAGGTAGCTGTAGCGACTGTTCTTACGCCCGCCTGACTCGCGCTCTCGAAGTCGCTCAACGGAGCCGTCGGCTGCAAAGGTGCTGGTGTAGTTGCCAGAGAGCAGTGTCCCGGCCACTGTCGTTTCACTTCCGACAGTGAGTGACTGGAAGGGAGGCGTCTGGTCGGTTGTTGCTTGAGCAATGTCCGTCCATGCGCTGTCGCCTGCGCTGTTGCGGGCTTTAACGCGGTAGCTGTAGGTGGTCGAACCGACCAAGCCTGTATCCAAAGCACTGGTTGCATTACTCCCCACGGTTTGAACCTCGGCACCGTCACGCTCGATAATAAAGGCTGCCTCGTTATCGGCGTTGTCTGACCAACTGAGAACGATACGATCGTAACCGGTCGCTTCCGCGGTCAATCCGCTTGGTGCCGCAGGTGGTGTAGGCGGTTCTCCGCCCGCCATGGCGGCTTCGGCGTTTGCTATTGCGCCTGTTGTGGTGATGCCAGCCATGGATGCCGCAGGCCGGGCCGTGGCATATAGGTGGTCAATGACCTGCTGGTAATTCCAGTCTGGAAATTCGCTGCGAATCAACGCCACAACGCCCGTAACATTGGGCGTGGCCATAGATGTGCCACTCAGGTAGGCGTAGCTATCTGTGATGTATGTGCTGGCAATATCAACGCCAGGGGCGCCGATATCAACCGAGGTCGCACCGTAGTTGGAGAAACTCGCAATTGCGTCATTGTTATCAGTCGCTGCCACAGAGATGACATTGGGCAAATTGTAGTTGGAGGGGTAATGCGGTCCGCCGTCATTGTTCGTGCCGTCATTACCCGCTGCAGCCAAGAAAATATGATCGGCATCGCGAGCCGCCGCAATTGAGTCATAAAGCGCTTGCGAGAAGCCGCCACCGCCCCAGCTGTTATTAGAGATCTTGGCGCCCATTTGTACGGCGTAGTCGATCGACGCTATACCGTCCGACGTGCTGCCACCCTGAGGCCCTAAGAAACGCAGCGCCATGATTTTGCACTGCTGAACAACTCCAGTGATACCGATGCCATTATTTGCTTCGGCACAGATAGTGCCGGCTACGTGGGTTCCGTGACCGCCTTCATCCATGGGGTCACCATCGTTGCTGTAGAAATCGTATCCGTAAACATCATCAACGAAGCCGTTCCCGTCGTCGTCGACGCCATTGCCCGCAACTTCACCGGGGTTTCGCCACATATTGTTAGCAAGATCGGGATGGTCCCATTGGACACCTTCATCGATGACCGCAATGACCAAATTTGGGTCACCTGTCTGGATGTTCCATGCTTCGACCACGTCCATGTCAGCGTCGGGTGTGCCTGAGACGCTGGCAACAGCTTGTCCCGTGTTATCAATGGCATACAGCAGACCGTAGTACTGGTCGTTAGTGGCCTTTTGCACCAGGAAATCTGGCTCCGCGTACTCAACGAAAGGCAGTTTTTGTAGCCGTTTGACTGCCTGATTAACCGACTGGCCTTTTTTGAGTTTGAGTTTTTCGAGGCCTTTGACAATTTTAAATTGTCGGTTTGCAACAGCGTTCACGAGACCTCTTGCCCGCGCTTTCTTACTCGCATTTGCCGATGGCCGAAACTTTACGATTACAGCATCGGGCGCATAGCCACCAGACGCATGCTGGGTAAGTCCTAGATTGGGCAAGTCGTTAGCCTGTGCCTGAAGCGACAGTGCAAGACACAGGTAAGCAAGGAGAGCGGTAACGACACCGCGAGCTACAGTTGAGGAATGCATGACGCACCTCCATTGTTATCCGACCCAGTCCCTTCCTCTCTCTGGTTTCGGAAATGATAGAAGTGCATCCTTGCAATCTTTACCCTATCGATACTGACGAAGACTCTCAACCCAATTCGCGACAAAAATAGGACGCAGATCACAAAAATCAATCGTTTGAATCAGCGACGACTTGTCGTGATGAGCGGACTGGAGATCAGCTCATAAGGCGAGCAGTGCTTTGATAAAACATGGGTAGGTCCATGCGGAAGGGTTTCTTCTCTCTCAGTAGTGTCTCGCGCGGTGTCCAGTCTATGATGAGGTGAACGCGGGGCGAGTTAGATGCATTTGTCACTGCATGCACGTCCGCATTGTTGATTTCCCAGACTTCGCCTTCTTTCAATATTCGTGATTCTCCGCCGACCGAAAACTGCACTTGATGGTTGGTGAAGAGGGGGACGTGAACGCGATTACAGTTGATCAGCGAGTAACCCTTATCAACATGAGGTTTGATTTCTGATTGTGCCTTAAGCCGTGCAATAAGGACTCGGATAAACACACCTTGATTTCCAAAGTGATCTTTTAAGCGCTCAATAATGGGTGCAACATCGGCCGCCAGTAAATCGAAATAGCGTGTCTTTTGCGGCGGTGTATGCGACATGTCGTCACCAATAAGATGAATGCTCTGCGTCTCTTTATGAATATCAAATTGGGTATTACGATCCGATTGCGCCCAGTCGGCCTCGGTAAGCTGAGCCACCTTGGCCTTAAGCTCAGAGACGTTCTGATCTTCGCAAATTCTTAAAAAATTCACGCGTTGGTTGCCCACTTTTTTAACCCGTTGACCAGGCGTCAAAGAGGGTGCTGGGCTATTTTGTGGGGGCGCTTCGAACGCATAGCCGAAACGATGAATGATCGCGTATTCCTTTTTCGCGACTAAGTCCCGAAGTTCATGATCGTAATAGTGCGCGTAATGGCCTCTGGCTGAGCTGTTCTTGCGAGGCTGCTGATCAAGTGCCGCCAGAATCTCTCCTGTTTCAGACACCTCAAGCTCGGACATTACACTTCTTAGATCCGTGGTTAAGCGCTCAAAACGTAGTAGTTTTAGGCTGTCAGACGCTTCTCCAAACATGCGCTCAACAAGAAGACTGTAATAACCCTTGTCGCTAGATTGAAAGAAGTCCACACAGCCCTTGGTAAAGCCCGCTCCGCCGTCGTTTTCGAAATTCTCTGGTAGGAGCGCCCGGTGGGAGTGTTTGAAAATCTCATTTTTCGCATTGATTTCAGGGTATCTAATTAGATTTTCAATGGTCTCCTTGAAGCCTGCTTGCTTGCCACGCGACACGATATTGAAAAGAGGGTTTTTTACGCCTCGCAGATTATTGAAGGCGTACCACGATACATACCAATCCCATGGGTTTCGGATGACACCAATTACGGGAAGTGACTTCGCTTGAGAGGGGAGATGTGCCACTGGCAAGTGGTAACCGATCTCTTTTGCCTCAGGTATCAGGCTCAACAGCAACTCATTGATCGATTGACCACCGGTTTTGTGTAAGTGGATGAAGCTGAATGTCGGTGTGCAGATCATCGCTTTGTTTTAACGGCTCGCTGAGTCATTATCAAGCCTGCGCTGTGCACTTACCCGAGTTGCAGCCGACAGAACAATAATAGTGAGGCAAAGAATCATGCCGGTGAGTGTGCTTGGTTTTTACGGGGCGGTGTTGGTATGGGCGGTGCTTATCACCAGAGGGTTCTCTCGCCCGCGACACTGGCCAGTCATTGCGGGCTTCGGCCTCGTGCTCTTGCTGTTTTTAAATATTCGCTACTTGATTGAGGGCGCGCCAGCGGGCATCGCCTTTTTTATTAGCCTCTATGATTTCTTCGATAACCTCGGCCTCACGAGTGGAGATATGCCTTTGGCTATGACGACTTGTGCGAATAACGCCTGTTCGTTGTGGGGGTCTACCTTTGAGCTTCACCAGACCTGGGGCGTCGCGTTTTTCGACCGATTTGTTGAGGCGCCCTTGTTGAGAACGAATGCGCTCTACCTTCACTTAGCCTGCAACTCGATCGTCTTTGTTTTAATGCATATCCAACTGTTTAGGCCCGGTCATACCGCATCAGGTTCTAACCATGCTTGGTTGGGGCGGCTTACCATGACCTTCCTCACCATCGGCACGGTCGCTGCGCTCTATCTCGCAAGCGAGCATGATGCAGTCTCACCTTACGGTGGCATTTGGGCTGAGTGGGGTTTCTATTCGATGTCGCTTTGCGTCTACGGTGCTGCGGTTATGGGCTGGCGCACAGCTGTTCAGAAAAACTGGGAGCAACACCGTATCTGGATGATTCGATTTGTGGGCGCCATGTACGGTGCGTTCTGGCTTTTCCGCATCCTGCTTATCGTAACGGGCCCATTGTTTCGGAACTGGGAAAGCGCATCGCTCTTAATTTCTATTTGGGCCTCTGCACCACTCGGTTTGATCATCGCCGACACTTTGCGACGATCGTGGGATGCGGAGAAGTTTGCCAGGGCACCGCTATAAGCCCCAGTCCGAAGAGCTTAACCTTATTATCCTGAGCCCTGAGCCCTGAGCCCTGAGCCCTGAGCCCTGAGCCCTGAGCCCTGAGTCCTGAGTCCTGAGTCCTGAGTCCTGAGTCCTGAGTCCTGAGTCCTGAGTTCCGAATTCTCACTCAGTGATCCCGATTCGTTAGACAGAACACCCAAAAACGTATCTGCAGCTTTTCTTGAGCAGAGGTCTAAGTAGGGCGCGAGACTCGTGCGCAAATCAATGTCGCCTCAGCATCGTTGCGTGCGCCTGTTGTGAGATACTCCCGCCGCAGCCGCCTTACCCAGACGTAGATGATCCCGGGTTTTTGCAACCCTTAGTGTCTGTCGATTATGGGAAAGGACCTTTTCGAGATGTAAGCGCACTTTGTGCGACTCGCAGATAGGCAAAAAATAGTATTTTTTAAGTGATTATTTTAGAAGACATCAGCCTCAGCCGCGGCCCTAAGCTTTTAATGCAGAATGCATCGGCCACCTTGCAGCCAGGACAAAAACTCGCGCTCATTGGTGCTAATGGCACAGGTAAGTCGAGCTTCTTTGCCATGCTGCTAGGGTCTTTAGGTGCTGACAGCGGAAACATACGTGGCATTTCCGGATTGCGACTGGCGCATATGGCGCAGGAGCTTGAGGCGAGTTCTGAGACGGCACTTAGCTTTGTCATGGCGGGCGATTCTGCGGTCTTTAGTCTTCTGCTGAAAATTGCTGAGGCAGAGCGCGCCGAGAACTTCGAGCAGGCCGCGTCCTACTATCAAGAACTCGATACGCTGGATGGTTACGACGCAGAGCGACGTGCTGAGCAGCTCCTGCTCGGTCTTGGCTTTGATCGGTCTGAACTGAGCCAAACCGTGACAGATTTCTCCGGTGGCTGGCGCGTGCGCTTGAATCTGGCGCGGGCGTTGATGACGCCGTCAGACGTTCTGCTGCTTGACGAGCCGACCAACCACTTAGACCTCGACACCATGCTTTGGCTTCAGTCTTGGCTGCTTAGGTATGAAGGTACTTTGTTGATGATTTCGCATGACCGCGATTTTATCGATGCTATCTGCGACCGCACCTTGAGCTTGGAAGGCCAGCAGCTCGTTACTTATCGTGGAGGTTATTCTGCGTTTGAGAAACAGCGTGCGGAGCGCATGGCGCAGCAGCGCGCCGAGTACGCGCGTCAGCAAAGAGAGATCGCTCACATTGAAGACTTTGTGCGTCGGTTCCGTGCCAAAGCGACCAAGGCGAAACAGGCGCAGAGTCGCTTGAAGGCACTCGAGCGCATGGAGACGGTTGCACCCGCTCATGCAGACTCACCCTTTTATTTCCAATTTCCCGAGCCAGGTAAAACCAGCGATCCACTGCTGTCGATTGATGATTTGTCGTTGGGTTATGGCGACGAGACTATTCTGAGCAATGTCTCATTCTCGCTTCATCCGGGTGATCGTATTGGGCTCTTGGGTAAGAACGGGGCGGGAAAATCGACCCTGCTCAAAGGATTGACGGGTGCCTTGAAGAGTCAGAGCGGCCGACGTGTCACGGGTGCGCACCTGCGAATCGGCTATTTCGATCAGCAGCAGTTAGATGTGCTCGATCTCGACGCCAGCCCGCTGCTTCATTTGCAACGTTTAACACCGACAGCGCGTGAGCAAAGTATTCTCGATTTCTTGGGCGGTTTTAATTTCAAGGGCGATCGAGCCAAAGAAGCAATTCGCCCATTCTCCGGTGGTGAAAAGGCACGTTTAGCACTGGCAATGGTGGTCTGGCAGGACCCCAATGTCCTAATTTTAGACGAGCCAACGAACCACCTTGATCTGGAAATGCGTCACGCACTCGCGATGGCGTTGCAGGGCTATACCGGCGCCATTGTTTTGGTGAGTCACGATCGCCATTTGCTCCGCCATGTTGTCGAGTCCCTGTGGCTGGTCGAGGGTGGCTCGGTGGCAGAATATCCCGATGAGCTCTCGACCTATGAAAAATGGGTTCTGGCGGGGGACAAAGCTGCAGAAAATCGATCCGAAGGATCTAAAGACGATACATCCATATCTGCCGGAAGTGCTGATCAACACTCGGGACGAGTTCAGAGCAATTCGGGGCTGCCTAGTAGTGGGGATACTACTTCTGGCGCTCATACCTCGACGTCTGGCAGCCCTCATAAACCCGCGCTCCGGGGAAAGGCTCAACGGCAAAGTAGTGCTGAGCAGCGTCAGCGGCTCAAGCCGTTACGACAGGCATTACAGAAAACGGAGAAGCAGCTTGAAAGCCTTCAAAGCAAACTTGAAGCATTACAGACTGAACTTGCAGATCCCGCAATGTACGAGGCAGAACAGCGCGATCGACTCGCCGAGGTCGTGAAACAGGAGGGGGCGATCAAGGCAGAGCTCGAAACGATTGAGGAGCTCTGGATGGAGCAGCAAGAGGCCCTCGAAAATGCCAGCTGAGCCAGAGACCATCCCTGATTCCAAACTTAAGCCTTCTCGAGCCGAGGTTGAGCGCAAAACGCTCAGATGGATAAAGGAATTCGTTGTCGGGCTTAATTTATGTCCCTTTGCAAGACCGCTATTGGCCTCGGACGCCTTGCGCGTGACAGTCTGTGAAGCCACCGAGGATGAGGGTGTTGCTGAAGCGCTGTTGGATGAACTTGAACTGATCGAAAAAGTGTCCGAGGCGGAGATAGCAACCACGCTGGTTGTGTTTCCGAATGCCCTTCAAGGGTTTAGTGCTTACTTGGCGTTTCTGGATAGCGCGCAGCAACT
Source organism: Luminiphilus sp. (assembly GCA_965662305.1). Classification (GTDB taxonomy): domain Bacteria; phylum Pseudomonadota; class Gammaproteobacteria; order Pseudomonadales; family Halieaceae; genus Luminiphilus. Next base: position 7,277 of record CBFIHK010000021.1, on the reverse strand, counting down.
TCTTGAGGAGATGGACCTTGTGGGGGTTCTTCAGCTGGCGAGTTTTCATCCGAACTACCAATTTGCCGGAGAGCCCGAGGATTCCGCGAGTCATTATACCAATCGCGCACCCTTCCCAATGATTCACTTACTGCGGGAAGACATGCTTACCCGAGCCTTAGATACGTTTCCAAACCCAGAGCAAATACCTGAGCAAAACATTCAGACACTTGAGGACTTGGGTCTCGACGGCATTCAGCAGATGCTCATTGCACTGGACCTCTGATCATTTCTCTATCGCTCAGAGCTTAGTTCGGCGACACGGATCAGCCCGGATTTCGATCCACCATATCCTTTTTGAGTCGTGGCCAGGTCAGCAAGAAGAAAAGTGAGCAAAGCGCATAGAGGCTCGCTGTGATCAAAATTGCAGACTGAAGGCTTTGGGCGTATACCGCACCGCAGGCTTCTTGCAGGTTGGTTTCGAGGAGCCCAATGACTTTGGGGTGGCACTGGTTGCGAGCGAGTTCATCGACACCGATACCAAGTTCGGTAATGCCGTCAACAAAGAACACATCCGAGACGGCACCTATGAATAAGGGGCCAAACCCATATCCCAAAAGGTTGACCACGAACAACAGGATGGCTGTGGCGATTGCGCGTGCACGCATGGTTACAACGCCTTGGCCGATCGTGTATTGCGCAGCCAGATAGCCGTACTTAGAGAAGCCGGCAATGGCTAGACCAATGCCTGCCCAGAGAAGGCTTTCCGTTGTGAAGGCAAACAAGTAGAAGGGCACCGAGATAGCTAAGCCGATGGCAGGAACCCAGGCAATCGCGCCGGGGTATTTTTTGTAAAGCTTCGAGGCAATCCAGCCTGTACCGAACGTGCCAAAAGCCGCTGCGAGGGCAACGGGTGTATTGATCCAAATAGCAGCCTCGCCAGCGGTTATACCGTGAGATCGCACGAAGAAAATCGATTGGAAAGAACTAATCCCGTACCCGCAAAAGGCTGCGATGGTGGCGCCCGCAGTCATGAGCCAGAAGGCGGGCTTTTTGGACAGTTCTTTAAGGGCTTCACCAAGACCGACCTCATCTTTTGGTTTGGTTCCCGCTGGATCTGTATAGCCGCGGGGAGGCTCAGTGACAGTCAGCTTGAAGACAAGGGCAATCAAAAGCCCTGGCAAGCCCAGAACAAAAAATGCAGTTCGCCAGTCAAAGGCGTCAGTGACCCAACCACCAATCAAGTTGGCGAAAAGCCCCCCGAGGGTGACGCCCATGGCGTATACACCTAGCGCTTGAGCACGATCTTTGGGCGCATAGTAATCGGCGATGAGTGAGTTCGCGGGTGGTGTGCAACCTGCCTCACCAATGCCAACACCCACACGGCACATCAGCAAAATCCAGAAGGCACCGATTGTGATCGAGCCAACCGTGACGTCCGTCGCCAAGCCGCATAGTGCAGTCATTAAAGACCAGAGCGCAATGCAGATTGTCATGATCCAAACGCGATGCCCGGTATCCGCTATTCGCGCTAGCGGAATCCCCACAATCGTGTAGAGCAGCGCAAACCCGAAACCCGTCAACAGCCCAAACTGTGTGTCGGAGATACCAAGTTCCGGGACGAGCTCGGGTCCCACAACCGACAGAAGTCCGCGATCGACAAAGTTGAGCACATAGATAAGTGTGAGAGCACCCAGGACGTAGGTGCGATAGGGCTTTGAACCGTAGCCGGGGTTTTCATTGTCAGCGTTTGACTCGGAGAGCGCAGCAGCGTCTGTCATTTAATTACATCCCAGAAAAAACGAGCGTTTTTATTAACGTTATACGCGTCAGCATTATGCTAATGCGACATTAGGCTGACGATGTCTTGATCGGAGTATGCCCCACTGCTTTTGCAAAGTAACCCTTATCCGATGATGCTTGATACCCGAGCGTTAACGCTTCCTCTCCACAGGGTCTTTCCTTTCTTTTTGAGACATGGAAAGCTAAGCGCTAAGCAAAAAGAAAAATATGATCTGGGTGAAATGTGATGGCGCAATATAACGAATACATGGTCGAGTATGTGGTCGAAGGTGGGTGCGGTACGATCTTGCTGGGATCAAGCGGGTTACCTCTCAAGAAGCTGGAAAACACATTAAACGCGCGCGCAGCAGATGGGTGGAACGTGGTATTCCAGGTGATCGAGAACAAGCGTTTTCTTCTGTTTTGGTCGCGAGAAGCGGTCATCGTTACGTTCGGCCGATAGGCTTTGAAATCACTAGCCCTCAAAGCCATTCGGCGATACCAAGCTGCGGGTGGCTCTAAGAGACTGCTAGCAACTGCCTGTAACTTCGAGCCCACCTGTTCGGAATATACCTATCAGGCGATAGAGAAATATGGTCTTGTCAAAGGCGTTCGCATAGGGCTGAAACGCATTAGTCGCTGCACTGACCGCGAGACTATTCACGTTACTCTGGATCCGCTGGAGTGAGTATGTTCGAAAGCACTGAGGCCTTGATCAAAGAATCTGATGAACTGAGACAACGTGTGACACAGTTGCCGGCTGATGCGCGACGTGCCTACTACGCTGAAGAAGCGAAGCTTATTAAAGACCCTGATACGTATGCAGTGCTCAACTATTTCTTTGTATTTGGTTTGCATCACTTCTACATAGGTAAGTTTTTCACCGGATTGATCTGCTTGATCCTATATATTCTTGGCATGGTCACTTTTCTAGTGGGTGGTTGGATCATTATTGTGTTACTCGCACTTTTTGACCTGCCGCAGCTATTTTTCAGCCAGCAAATCGTGCACAAACACAACAATAAAATAGCGAGGCGCCTCGTTGAGAAATACGAGAACTAGTCGCTGGCAATCCGTCGTTGAGGAGCCTGCTTTCCAATGGTCTGCAATTGCTTCAACAGTGATTATCAGCCTGGCCGTTCTGTTATGGCAGCTCGAGTCGACACTCATTCCAGCAGCAGTGGATCGTATTGTTGAGGAAGTACCGCCGGAGTTTTTTGACGAGATTGGTGAGGATATGGTCAATGACCTCGAGTCCTCAGGTTTCTCAACATCGAGTTTGACCAGGGAAGTCCAGGCAGAAGTGCGCGCACTTTTTGATAGCCTGCGCCATGAGCTCGAACTGGACCCTCGCCACGAATTACATTTGTACCAATGGGAGACAGCAGCAAATGCCTTTGCGCTGCCCGGTGCGCAAGTTGTAGTGACGGATGACCTCGTTCATCGACTCGGTACGGGAGATCAGCTACAGGCCGTATTACTCCATGAGTTGGGTCACACGACAAATCGACACGTCGAGGCATCAATGCTGCGCTCAAGCCTAATTGGACTCGGGGGTCTTTTGTTAGTGGGTGATGTGAGTTATTTATCGCTTGCGGCAGTCTCACTTTCGACCGCTGTGCTCGAGCGCTCCTTTAGTCGGGAACAGGAGATTGAGGCTGACGTGTATGCTGCACGATATTTTCTAGAACGGGGACAGGACCCTGCGGTGCTTGCAAAAGCACTCCAAAACCTCAGTGATCAAGCGGAGACTGACGGCTCTGGTTGGTTGAGTACGCATCCTGCGAGCGAGGAGCGTATTAGGTTAATTCGTGAGGCTGCCACAGAGCCGTTTATGACCAACTTCAAGGAGTCAGCTCTTCACATTTTTCAGGAAACCTAGATTACACATCCGGGTGATCGAAACATAAAACCCTCTATTTGTTTCCTCCGTGCTCTGGACTTTTGTCTGTGGGGCGACTTTACAGAAGCTGTGGTATTTGTTTTTCCACGGTCTCGATATTGATGAACAGGCTTTCGAGAAAAGCACACCCGAATTTTCAGGAGCGAGGTAGATTAACGTTTTGGCTAGAATTTACTGCTCTCTGAGTATGCCCTGATTCACTTGAAATCTGCGTTATGATTAAGTCGGGCGCTAGCGTGGGACTTGGGTTTTCATTTAGCAAATTTGAATTGATGGGATCGATGGTTTGAAGTTTACAAAAGGCGAGAAGGTTTTAATTGCGTGCGTCGTAACTTTTGTATTCGTGTTGACCAATCTAGTCCTTCATTTCGTTGTGCAATCAATGGTAGGCGTCTCCATCTATAGCGACGAATATAGTAGCTACCAGCAGAAGTTTAAAAAGACTTATGGTAACAAAGTCCACCCATTTTATGGGCAAACAGGGGGCGCCAAAGAGGGGTTCGAGAGCTCTGTTTCCGTGGAGAAAAACTTTAGCTCTGTATCACCTGCTCCGGCGTCCAACCGTGAGGCCGTGAAGGTGCTGCTACTGGGTGGAAGTGTTGCCTCCCATTTTTCCCGTCAGCCGCGCGGGGATGTACCCGAGGAAATGTTTTCCCGAATGTTGAATGAAGCCTACAACACCGATAGGTTTGTTGTTTACAACGCCGCATTCGGGGGTGGAAAACAACCTCAGCAATACTTCAAGTTGCTTTATCTCGACCTTCTGGGTTTCGAGCCCGATATCATTATCAACTACGATGGCTTCAATGAAATAGCGTTACCACTTGCCGAGAATTTGGGTAAAAAGCTCAACGCAATTTACCCCCGTTCTTTTGATGAGATCGTCTTTAGTAGTAACTACGATGGTGGTTGTTTTGATCTAAATAACGCAATTGCGACCACTAACAGCCTCGTCCCTTTGATCGAGGCTCTGAAATGGCTCTATATCAAGTATTGTCACGAGCAGTCAGTAGGTATTGCAGGAGCCCCATTGTCAGATGAAGCCCTCTTTACTGAGGAGCGCGATGGCTACGTAGACCGAATGCGTCTGATTTGGGAGCGGAGTTCGAACCGTATTCATGAATATGCACAAGCTCGAGGCATACCCTATCTGCATTTTATTCAACCGAATCAGCATCTGATGGGGTCAAAAGTCCTTACTCCCGTCGAGCAAAAGATGGCGTCAAAATTAAAAGGCTATGGGGATGCAACAAAGAAGCATTACGGGTCACTGAATATTGAAAACCTAGATGCGGTAATGAAGTTTGATCAACGCTACTTATTTGTGAATGAAGCAAAAACTGTCTACTCAGACGGTTGTTGTCACTTCAACGCACTGGGTATGAAAACGATCATTGCTGATGTCATTCAGCAGGGCGACCCAATTTTTGTTTCAACATTGACAACCCAAACCTACGACGCAAATTAAATATTGAGGCATAGTTTTATTCTGCAGCCCTCGCGCTAGGGCAGGCCTTGCTAATCGTGTTGCCCTCTCGAGTTAGCTGGCTATGGGTAATTCGAGTGTAAATCTCGCACCAGTGGAGTCGTTAGCCACACTGATACTGCCGCCCATTGAAGCAACAATCCCGTGGAACACCGACAGTCCCAGGCCCATGCCCTTGTCTGGGTCCTTGGTGGTAAAGAAAGGATCAAAAACATGAGGCAGCGCTGTCTGTGGTATTCCTCCGCAGTTATCTCTGCAACAAATTTCAATAGCACCATCGTGCTGCTTACAAGTTATTTTCAAGGCTTTTGGTTGTTCATCAGTGAATGTGGCTGCAGCGTCTATGGCGTTCTTAATAATATGATCGATCACTAGGGCAAACTGATCAGCGTCACCTTCCAGTAGCGAGCCCGTCGGTACGGCATTTTAGATGCTCACGGATAACTGCGTTTCGTGTTTACTGTTGTGTTGTGAAGCGGCTTTCCCAAGGCAGATGACCGGGTCGAACGGTTCCTGTCTCGTAGAACCGATTCCACCGTAGGTCTCCATGAATTTTATAAGGTTGGCAATCTTGTGCAGATTCGTGTCGATTCGAGTGAGCTTTTCGCCAACGGCGGGCTGCTCAGCGATGCTGTCGCTTAAGCTACGCTTGAGGTTAGCAATGGTGAGCGTCATAGCTTGAAGTGGTTGGCTAATTTCATGAGACATGCCCATCGTTAACTCCCCAAGAGTAGTAAGGCGTTGCGCCTCCAAAAGCCTCCGCTCCGCTGCACACAGTGCACTGACGTCATAAACGATAAGCCACTTCCCATCGTTTTGACCTTCGATGTTCGTCCGCGGCGTTTGAGTGGCCAATAGGTGGATGGAATGCTGCGGCTGATTGATGTTGAGTGTCGCAACGTCCTCACTCGCTTCGAGCGCGCTTTCAATGCGAGTAGGTAAGTTCTCAATCGTCGTTAACAGCTTACTTGCAGTCGGGTTGCTGTAGTCAATTCGACTGGCTTTATTGACGGCAATGAACCCAACGCTTGCTTGATTTAGCAAGCTTTCATAGCTCGAGTTTAGCTGTGCCAACCGTGCAGTTGACTCGCGCACCGCCAATTCCATTCGGTTAAACCCCAAGGCGAGGTTTCGGAACAGATTGGTCCCGGACGTAAGGTCAAACTGAAAAGTCGTACTTGGCCCTCCCGGGCGAGCGGCAGAAAAGTCGTCCATTGCATCCGCAAGTTGCATGAACGGTCTAGAGAAACGTCCCACGGCAAATTCAACCAACCCCGCCATGATGAGTAGAACCCATGCCGCCCCTAAAATAAGGAGGGACGTGTTCAGTAATGCGTCTTTGATATGTGACCAAAGGTCTACCGTATATCGAAAGCAATCCACGTCGTAGAGTTCGCGGTCGAAGCTTGCGATAAGCTCATCGCTTGCCTGGAGGGTGATGTAGCTTTTGCTCAGTTTTTCGAGTCGCTTGAACGGTTGTTCTGTGTCTACAAAACGCGCGGGGGGTATCCAGATCGCATAGTCGTACTCCCGGCGAACGATAACCGCTTCATCTGAGATACCGTAAAGTTCTTGAGTAGATGGGCCGTGGAAGTGGCTGACCCTGTCGATCATTCCCGCATCGTTTAAACCACTCATTAAGCCCAACATATCGGAGCCGTAAAGTGCATCCCAAAGCGCTAGGGGCGTTTCATAAACCAACATCAAGGTGGGATCGTTAGTACTTAACACATAGCCAGTTAAACCTTGCTCATTGCCGGTAAGGGCGAGTGCGCCAGCATCAGTTTGTCTGGTGAGGGAAGCAGCCAAGTCATTTTCGGATAAGCCAATTTCGGCGATGGAATTGCTCAAATAAAGCGGCGACTCGTTATTGGCACGTAATACAAAACCGATCGCGTCGCGGGCGTTAATCGTCGCCAGCAATTGTTGGTCAAAGTTAGCGACTGAGCGACTCTCTTGAAAATTGACCCCCTGTGCTAGCGAACGGAGGCTTTGCAATAGCGCGCGTTGCTCAGCGAGGTTGGCGTTGGCAGACAGGGCTAAGCTCTCGAAGCGTGCATCTGATGCCGCGAATAACGCAGCAATCTCACTTTCAGTGTCTCGGTCAACAAGGGCCCAGAGTAAAAA
>CBFIHK010000020.1:0-29385 GCA_965662305.1 Luminiphilus sp. | reverse complement strand
CCACGACTGCGAGTCAGGTTCAGGATAAAAACGACCAGCGCTGTGCCCTTCAACAACGGCAGCATTATCAGCGTAGGCTGAGAGCACTTGCTCTCCACCCTGCTTGTACGTGTTTTTAATCATGCCGAACAATGACCAGTCCTGATCAATGCCATCGATCGTCCACGAGGCGTTAAAAATTTTGTGTCTGCAGTGCTCTGAGTTTGCCTGTGCAAACATCATCAACTCGGTGTCTGACGGGTCACGCCCCAAGGCAGTGAAAGCCTCGGCAAGGTAGTCGATTTCGTCTTCGGCTAACGCCAAGCCGAGCGCGCTGTTTGCCTCAACCAGCGCGTCTCTACCTGCCACCATCACAGGCACTGAGGTCAGTGACCGTGGCGAAATGTCGCTAAACAACATCGAAAGATCATCGTAGGAGGTCATGACTGTCTCGACCATTCGATCATGTAGCAGCGAGTGCAACGCTCGCGGATTGCCGCACTGCGCCGAGCCCTCAATGACGTAAACAGCGGCTCGCTCTATCCGCTTAATCGTATCGAAGTCGCAGTTATTGGCGATGTTTGTCGCCTTACTGGACCAAGGCGAAATGGTGCCAATTCGGGGCGCAACAATAACAACGTCAGTCTGAGTCAATTCGTCGCCACGTGGTGCTGGACTTGTACCGGGCTGCAGCAACGCACCGAGCTGCGACGCGTCAACATCACCCTCTGACTCAATGGCATAAACAAAGAACGCTCGGGTAAGTTTTAGTTGCGAGTCTAGCTGAGCTATTTCGTTTGAGAGACGCTTAAAACGGGGAGCTGACAGTGCGTCTGACCCGGGCAAGAGAAGCATGGGCAAATCCTACTAGATGAAGCGCATATCATACCTTGCCAACGTCCTCGGGTGAATGTCCAAAATGGAGATCTGGGCTACACTCATGGCATGAGACAGTCGTTACTGATCGTAATATTGCTACTAACCGGCTGCGGCAACCCGACGGTTCTGGATGCCTTCGCACCAGGAAATGAGCTCGTCGTGATCACACGCAACGGGCCTACCACCTATTATCTGGGAGCGAACGAGCCCGCAGGTCTTGAATACGAGTTATTCAAAGCCTTTGCCGACTCGCAAGATATGACGCTCCGCATCAAGATCGCGTCCACGATCGAAGAGGTTTTCGACACACTTGCCCGCGGCGAGGCTCACATCGCGGCTGCGGGCCTGACTCAATCCAGTGCACGTGATGAGCTGTTCACATCGACGCTGCCCTACCTAAAGCAAAATCCTGTCGTCGTTTACAAGGCTGGACAGTTCAGACCCCGCACTGTCGAAGATCTCGGCAATCTCGATATCGTCATTATGCAGGGCAGCCATCATCGAACGCGCCTCAGCATGCTTTCTGAGATGAATCCAAGGATTACATTTCGTGTGTTAGAAACAGCGCAATCCAGCGCCGTACTCAGCGAAATTGAGACAGACCAAGCCGATGTCGCACTGTTGGATTCGAGTGAGTTTTCGATGCAGCAAAGGCTCTACCCGAGAGTAGCCAAAGCATTCCAGCTCAAGGAGACACTGAATACCGTGTGGTATCTGGGACTCGATGAGAGAGCGCCAAAATGGCGGGAGAAAATCAATGCCTTCCTAGCTCAGGCGGCCGATGAGGGGCGACTCGCAGACCTCGAGGAGCGGTATTTTGGAAGCGATGCTGACACGTCGCGGATCGAACTTTTCACATTTCAGCGCGCCGTTGAGAGTACCCTCCCTAAATGGCGCCCTCTCATTGAGTCCATCGCACAAGAGTTTCGGTTGGATTGGCAGTTGCTAGCAGCCATCGCCTATCAAGAATCTCACTGGGATCCGAAAGCAAAGTCGCCCACCGGCGTGCGCGGGATGATGATGCTTACCAGACCGACCGCAAAAGAGGTTGGCGTTAAAGACCGATTGGATGCCGAGCAAAGTCTGCGTGGTGGCGCGCGTTTCTTGCGCAACCTACTACGTCGACTGCCCAATGACATCGAAGAGCCTGACCGAACATGGATGGCGCTGGCTGCCTACAACGTGGGCATGGCGCATCTAGAGGAAGCGCGACGACTAACCGAGGGCAAAGGTGGTGACCCTCATTTGTGGCAAGACGTCAGAGAGCGCCTACCTGACCTGCAAAACCCAAAAATCTACCCACATCTTCGGCACGGGTTTGCGAGGGGCAAAGAGGCCGTGACCTATGTCGACAACATTCGACATTACCAGGCAACGCTCGCGCTTCAGGACATACCCTCACAGAGCGTCTCGATACCTCTCAATCTTGATGATCTGACGGCCAAAGCTCACGAACTACTTCAGTGGAGACCTCTCAGTCTATGACTGGTTCTTTGTAGCTCGCCGCGCTTTAAAGAAGGAGCGCAGTAACTCAGCACTCTCATCAGCACCCAACCCCTCTGCCCAAGCTACGCGGTGGTTGAGCGACGCGTTATCCAATGCGGAGGAGGTACTCGCGACAGCACCCGCCTTGGGTTCTCTTGCGCCAAAAACAAGTCGTGACACACGCGCATGGACCATTGCACCGCAACACATCGTGCAGGGCTCAAGTGTGACAAAGAGTTCACAGTCAGGGAGTCGATAATTTTTCAGCGCCGCAGCAGCTGAACGAAGCGCCAGCACTTCTGCATGAGCGGATGGATCGTTAAGTGTAATTTGCTGATTGCAGGCCTCAGCGATGACCTCGTTTTCCAGCACCACCACCGCACCCACGGGTACCTCACCCATCTGCGCCGCCCTAGCGGCTTGCGCGAGGGCAAGTTCCATGAACCGGTGATCGGACTCCGAAAAGTCAGTCATATTTATTAGATCTCACAAGGGTTCAGCAGTACAAAACCGCCAGCACAGCATCGCGAGGGCGCTCCGGTAAGGACGGAAATCCTCCCCCATGGGCTTGAGCTTACCTGCCGAGGGACGCTCGTCCAGTCCTTGGATCCGCTTAAACCCCTCCCGGACGGCGAGATCGCCAACAGGCCATATATCGGGTCTACCCAAGGAGAACATCAAATACATGTGTGCAGACCACTCGCCAAAACCTTTGATATTGGTAATCACCGCCACAGCCTCTTCGTCACTCAGCTCTGGCAGACTCTTCAGAACAAGCGCACCTGTTGCTTCCGCGGTCGCTAGGGACTGTATGTAACTTACTTTTTGCCGTGATAGCCCCGCACTGCGTAAAAGCGCCTCGCTTGCGTCTAGTACGGCGGTTGCTGTCAATTGCCCCTCGAGCGCATTAATCAATTTTTTGTTGATCGAAGTAGCAGCAGCAACACTTACCTGCTGACCCACCACAATACGTGCGAGCGTTTCAAAACTATGGTCTCTTCTCCGCTCCTCGGGATAACCGACTTGCACTAACGCCCTCGCAATACGCTCATGCCTGCCGGCGAGCGCATCGAGCGACTCTCTTATGCGTGCCGTATCGAGTTGATAGTCCATGAGGAATCAGTAAACGGGGTAACCCAAATAGCCGTGGGCCTGTACAACGCCGAAATAAAGCGCTGCAGAAGCGACAATGGCTAAAATTTCACGAGGCATGCTCGCCTCAACCGCTGGTAAAGGGTCCTTACCGTCTTGGCGATTAATGAGAATGACCGAGATCACTGCCCAAGCGAGAAGGCCTCCAAACAGCACCAAAGAGGGTGCATCGCCGTTAACAAGAAGGTGCCCAACACTCCACGCCTTGATGGCAGTGAGCTGGGGATGGCGAACAACGGACGTTACTTTCACCTTCAGTGAAGACGCAGCCATCAGATAGAACGCCAACAGCATAAGCGCATTGTTTACGAGCTCCCATGCTGGCTGGCGAACCCACCAAACGGCGCCCGTTGCACTTTGATAACCGGCAACCATGAGCGCAATACTGCCAAACAAGGCGAGTGTCACGACTAACTTGCCGCCGTCTCCCACGCCTTCGCGAGTAGCAGGTGCCAGTCGCTTGAACAGGTGCGCTATCGACCAGAGCAGTACGCCCGAGAGAAGCATCGTCATAGGAGCTCCTTACGCCGCCGCGTTCAGCTGTTTTGCCGCAAAATAAGCAACAAAGAAAGTAATTATCTCAACCACAATCGGTTCGATCGTCATGTCACCGCCGTGAACTGTCGCAGCGATAATACGTGCTGGCGCAACCAAACCCACGAGACAACCTCCGGTAAGGATCATCGTTGCGTTCGCACGCAGTCCGCCAACAATCAGTAAAAATCCGCTGCCCAAGAAAAAGGCTGCACTATCGCCAATTTGTGTGGTTAATGCTGCACCTGTCAGTAGCTCGCTGCTGAGATTCGCTGCTGCCATCGCGGGTGCAAACACCCACAGGATACCCAGCAATAACAATGGAATCCCTAAAATAATCGGACCAAACTTCGCAAACATGTTTTTTCTCCCAGAGTAATTATTAGTTATTTTGCGAAGTACTCTCGCTTTCCTGAAGTGTGATGTAAAGCGCCCAATAAAAATTGAGGCAAAAAACAGGCAAAAAAAAGCCCCGCGATGCGGGGCTTTCACTGTTTGAGCTGGAGCCAAAAAACGCTTACTTAGACTTTGCTTCCTTGCGCGCTTTCGCCTCTTCGATCACGGTTGTTGCAACGCTTGCAGGACATGGCAAGTAGTGCGAGAACTCCATGGAGAACTGGCCACGACCTGATGTCATTGTGCGGAGCGAGCCGATGTAACCGAACATTTCAGCCAGTGGCACGTCAGCCTTAACGCGAACGCCAGTTGTACCCGCTTCCTGATCTTTGATCATGCCGCGCCGACGGTTCAAATCACCGATAACGTCACCTACATGATCGTCGGGCGTGAATACGTCGACTTTCATGATGGGCTCGATCAACTGTGGGGATGCCTTTGGCATTGACTGACGGAATGCGCCCTTTGCTGCCAATTCGAAAGCAATCGCTGATGAGTCAACCGCGTGGAACCCACCGTCGTAGAGCTCAACGGCAACGTCGAGTACTGGGAAGCCTGCCAATGGACCTTCCTGCATCATAACCTGGAAGCCCTTCTCAATCGCTGGGAAGAATTCCTTTGGTACGTTTCCGCCGACAACGCTGGAAGTAAATACGTAGCCGTCTCCGGGCTGTCCGGGAGTGATACGGTAGTCGATTTTACCAAACTGACCTGAACCACCAGACTGCTTCTTGTGGGTATAGCTGTCTTCGATCGCCTGAGTGATCGTCTCACGGTAAGCCACCTGAGGCTGACCCACTTCGAGCTCAACGCCATAAGTACGACGCAGGATGTCGATCTTGATGTCTAGGTGAAGTTCGCCCATTCCCTTAAGGATGGTCTCACCAGAATCTTCGTCTGTTTCAACGCGGAACGATGGATCTTCTGCAATCATCTTACCGATGGCGATACCCATCTTCTCTGAACCGCCCTTGTCTTTCGGCGCTACTGCAATAGAGATAACAGGATCAGGGAACACCATTGCTTCGAGTGTGCAGGGTGTATCCGTTGAACAGAGCGTGTGACCTGTCTGGACGTTCTTCATACCGATACAGGCAAAAATGTCACCAGCCTGCGCAACATCGATTTCAGTGCGATCGTCGGCGTGCATCTCCACCATTCGGCCGATGCGCTCAGTCTTGCCCGTTGCCGAGTTGAGGATGGTATCGCCCTTTTTCATCGTGCCTGAGTAGACGCGAATAAAGGTCAAGGCACCGAAGCGGTCGTCCATGATTTTGAACGCGAGTGCGCGAAGTGGCTCGTTTACATCTACTTTGGCGACTTCACCTGTAGGCTCGCCTTCCTCGTCCGTCAGCGGCTGCGGATCAACCTCGGTTGGGCTAGGTAGATAGTCAACAACCGCGTCGAGCACGAGCTGAATACCTTTGTTCTTGAACGCACTTCCGCAGAATGTTGGGAAGAAGTGCATTGTGCGCGTACCTTCACGGATACAGCGCTTGATGTCTTCCATAGAGGGCGTTTCACCTTCCATGTACTCCATCATCAAATCGTCGTCCATTTCGACAGCCGCTTCGATGAGCTGCTCGTGGTATGCCTCTACGTCGTCGACCATATCTGCAGGTACGTCAACAACCTCGTAGTTTTCTGGCTTGCCAGAGTCGTCCCAAACGTAAGCCTGCTTCGTTAGCACATCGACAACCCCCACGAAATCATCTTCGCGGCCGATAGGCAACGTCATGACCAGCGGGTTCGCAGCCAATACGTTACGGACTTGGTCGACTACACGGTAGAAATCGGCACCAAGACGGTCGAGCTTATTTACGAAGATCAAACGTGCCACTTCTGACTCGTTCGCATAACGCCAGTTCGTCTCTGACTGAGGCTCAACACCACCAGAGCCACAGAATACGCCAACACCGCCATCCAGAACTTTCAATGAACGGTACACCTCGACCGTGAAATCCACGTGTCCGGGTGTGTCGATGATATTCATGCGGTGATCTTTCCAGAAACATGTGGTCGCAGCTGACTGAATCGTAATGCCGCGCTCCTGCTCCTGCTCCATGAAGTCCGTTGTGGCCGCGCCGTCGTGAACTTCGCCGGTCTTATGGATTTTACCGGTGAGCTTCAGAATACGTTCAGTGGTTGTGGTTTTACCCGCATCCACGTGCGCGAAAATACCGATATTGCGGTACAAGGATAAGTCTGCAGACATTGTTCTACTCTTCCAGTCGGTTGTGTTAACTCGGTCAGCTCGCAGCCCATACGGCTACAAACCATGTCACCCAGACGGCCGAAATACCGTCGCCCAAATGACGCCTAAACAAGTGTTTACTCGGGATTCGCAATGCTTGTGACGGGCGACCCTTTCAATGCGCGCGCTTTTTACCACATTAAGATGCTGATAAGTAGGTGTTGTTCGACAAAGTGATAACTTTTGACGTTACGGATCGGGCGCCTAACCCGAAATATCGGTCAGCTCGAATTTTCAGTGCTAATTCAGCAAACCATCCTCCTCTATCCATCGGGGTTGCGGAGCGAAGTGACAACAGTAGGTTGATAAAAATTATTGATGCTACGAAATAAGTACAGGCAGACGGCTGAGACGCGGGCAAACTTCGGGGTTCTGGAATTGCTAGCTGGACAACTCGAGAAACCACATATTGTCTAGCGAGCAAAGGACAGCACCCGCGAGGCGAATAAAGCGAAAAACCGCGGTCATCGCTTGAATTTTTGTGTTGTTCCGGCCAATGTCTAGCAACAGCATGCGACCGGTCTCGACTAAAAACGTTTAAGAAAAACGAGGCTGATCGCAAACGTAGTTAACAAAGAAATGCGAATAATAATAATGAAGACCAATATCGGCCTGCTTCTGACCAAACGAGCCCACCTTAATCCTGAGCGCGAAGCCTATGTAGAAAGCGATGGCAGCAGGCGCTATAGCTTCAAAGAGCTAAACGAGCGTTCGAATCGTCTTGCAAACGGTCTGATCGAAAACGGCCTGCAGAAAGGTGATCGTGTCGGTCTGTTATTGATGAACTCGGTCGAGTTCATGGAGTCATTCTTTGCGGTCGCGAAAGTGGGTGGCGTTGTTGTGCCGCTGAACTGGCGCCTCGTGGCTGACGAACTTGAGTTCATCCTCAAAGACTCGGGTGTTAAGACGCTGATCTTTGACAACGACTTCGCTGACACAGTTGCGGAGCTAGAACGTCGCGGTGACAAAACCGATATCACTCAATGGCTCCATGTGCTCGGTGGTGCCGATGCGAGCGCCTGCCAGCCCTTTGCAAAATCTTATGATGCCTACTGTGCGGATTCCTCAGATAGTGAGCCCGCCTGTGGCGCTGAAGACGACGACATGCTGTATATCATGTACACATCGGGCACGACGGGCCTGCCTAAAGGCGTGGTGCATACCCACAGCACAGCGATGTGGGGGGTCTTCACGATTCATGCGACAGCGGACTATCAAGCCAACGAACGCTATATCGCCTGCCTTCCCATGTTCCACGTTGGCGCGCTCACACCACTGACCATCAACGCTTATCACGGCGCAACCACCTATGTAATGCGCAGTTTTGATCCGGTTGCTGCCTGGGAGTGCGTGCAGCGCGAGAAAATCACAAGCGGCCTTATGGTGCCAGCGATGCTGAACTTTATGGTTCAAGTACCGAATTACGAAAACTACGACTGGTCGAGCGTGCGCTGGTTCATGACGGGTGCTGCGCCTGTCCCAGTCGCTTTGACACAACAAGTCCAAGAGATGGGGATCGACATCACCCAGGTCTACGGCTTGACCGAAACCTGCGGTCCCTCTTGCCTTATGGATTCGGTAAACGCTGTGCGCAAGCCCGAGTCCTGCGGAAAACCTTTCTTCTTCACCGAAGTGAAGGTCGCTGACAGTGACGGGAACGAACTCCCGATCGGCGAGGCTGGTGAGATGCTCGTTCGTGGTAAGCACGTCATGCGTGAGTACTGGAACCGGCCTGATGCGACCACGGACACACTTGTTGACGGGTGGCTGCGAACCGGTGACGTGGGCGTTATGGATGACGAAGGCTTTTTCGCCATTCAAGATCGCATCAAGGACATGATTATTTCAGGTGGTGAGAATGTTTACCCTGCTGAAATCGAAGGTGTCCTGCAAAGCCATCCAGGCATTAGCGAAGCCGGAGTTATCGGTCAAAACAGTGCGAAATGGGGAGAATCCCCGCTCGCCGTTGTGGTGAAAACTGACCCTGCTCTGACTGCGGACGAAATCCTCGCGTTCTGCCAAGACAAACTTGCTCGTTTCAAGCAGCCGAAAGCGGTCGAGTTCACAGACATAATTCCCAGAAACCCGAGCGGTAAAATCCTGAAGCGTGTGTTGCGCGAGCAGTATCCAGCGGACGCGGCCGAATAAGGCGTTTCTGGCCCCCGAGTAACAACTTGGGGGCGCATTTTTTTACTTCCTTGCCGATACCCTCAGTCACAGGTTCAGGCAATCGCCTCTACTGATCATTCAGTTGTCTGGCGCGCGCCGCCGCCATGACGTCAAGGTAAGCCAACATTTCCTGTGTATTCGCATCAGGGTTCGTGATTCGAGCATGGTAATTGTCGATCACCAGCTGCTGCACCTCTTGGTCATCTGGAAACGCATACCACGCCCAATCTGTGAGGTGTGATGCCATCACAATATCCACTGGCATCAGCGCTCTGGCTCTCGCGACAACGTTGTTTGGCCCGCCCGCTAGCCGAACGATCTCACGAGCCTGGGCATCGAAGGTTGCCGGTGTCCAATGCGAGGGAATGTCGTCCCACCAACCGGTGTAAAGTTTTATCACCATTTTCGAGACGTCTTCAAAGGAAACGTATTTCTCTTCCAGCGTCGGATGATTTTCCAAACGCTCAGGAATCGCGAGGCGCGTGGGGATCAGATCCTTCCGTGTACCTTTGTTGAGTTCCTCAATGGTCTGAGCTGAGATCACTTCGAATACTTCGGCAAGCACCGCCAGGTTTTCCTGAATCACGGCCGGATCTGTGATGGGTTGACCATGCGCTGGAAGCAGTAAGGCAGGTTTTTCCGAGGCCATCTCACGAAGTGCCACTGCCCACTCCTCTGGGTGCCTTTGTACACGTTTGCCGTTACCTGCGTTAGGCAGAAAGCCTTGGTAGTAGTCAGCTGTTGCCACAACACTTCGGCTCGGCACCCAAACGTAAAGCTGATCATCGGTCTCACCCCGGTGCGCTCTTAAAACGAATGACTCCCCACCAACAACAATCTCAGTTGCGCCTGAAAAAGTGACCGTTGGGTAGAATATATCATCCTTCTTCTCAGGCATGCTCTCGAGCGGTTGCCCTAAATAGCGGGCGACACTGCCCCGTAACTTCCGATACCGATCGAATCGTGCCACCAAGGCGTCCGTCGCTACGATTTGAGGGTCATCCCCTATCAAAGCCCAGGTCCCAAAGGCATGGTCAGAATGACCATGGGTATAGATGATTGTATGAATCGGCATAGATGAGACCGAGGCAACCAGTTCTGCAATGGCCGGCCCCTCGGCTGCAGTACCCGCATCGATCAACACCAAGCCCTCATCCGTCTCGAAAACCACCACATTTACCAGCGGCAGGTAGATCATCCAGGTACGAGGAGCAACCTCCTCGATGGTGCCGAGCGCTTTAGCGTCTTGTATGCCTTGCTCTGAGGCGGCAAAAATATCACGGGCGATGGCATTCGACCATGCGCCACCAAAGGCACCGCCCCGCTTAATTGCTGGGTATAGATCAGGAAACTCGATAAAAAGTGATTCGCGCGCATCGATCCGTTCAGACGTACCCGCGGCTAGTCGCGCAGTCTGCCCAAGAGCACCGCGCTCCAACTCTTCCACCGCGTCAACAAGCCCGCTGCCTGTATCGTCTGATGCGTAATAGAAGCCGAGTACGAAGCCTAAAAGCACCAAAACTGTCGATAAAAGAAATCGCTTCATGAAGTGGTTATCTCCCGACTTAGATGGGTGAGCCGGGAGGCAGAGCTAGGTCGCCCGCGGTGTACGCTTCAGGATTCTCAATGATTACCGCCACGCGTTTTGCGAGATACTTCATATGCGCACCGCTAGCGGGATCTTTAACCCGCGCACGCTCTGCTCTTCGCTTGATCTTTGACAAGGCATCGAGCGCGTCTGCCCGCACTTGTGGCGCTGCTTGGGCATTAGCGAGCAGATCGGCAAGTCTATCGACGAGCAGCAGTTGTACGGCGCGCTCGATACTCAAAAGCTCAGGGTCTTTCGTTTCTGGCCACCGATCATCAATCAGAATGGTCAGCACTTCACCAAAACTTGGCAGTGATGCGTCAACACGATGTTGGTTATTCAAGCGGGCTGCACGTTTGTGGTCTGTGAGCTGATCGAGCGTAATGAGCGCCGCAGTGCTCGCCGCAGCCATTGGATCAAAGACATAGCCGGTATGCCGCGGGAATAGCTCTCGACTTGCGCCCGACTGTGGCGGTCGAGGCGGAATGAGCGACGTGATTCGTTCAGGGATATTAAGCACGCTGGGTTCGAGCGTTGCTAACATCGCTGATAACGCCGCACGCTGGTCCGTTGCAGCAACACGCTCATTGGGTATCTGACCGTCGCCCCGCATCGCGTAAGTAAAACTTTGACCACCCAGCACCGTTGCCGCTGCTTGCACCTGATATCGATGCATCAGGAAGGCTGGCACTAATACATCTTCAAGCGAGGCCATCGGACGGCCTGGCTGAATCGCTCGCTCGGAGAAATCATTCAGGACAGCCGCTCGCAACTGCATCACGCGGTTAAGTTCTGCCACGGGGTCAGCACCGTTATCCCACAGACTTCCTTTGGGGTGCGCGGGCCCTGCACTGCCGCGCGAACCGATCCGGGCATGCTCGTCCGCGACAAAACTCAAGCCTGAAGCCAGTGTCTCAGCGATGATCTCTGCGCGGCCTGCCGCATCGGAAACCTCATCAGGAAAATCCTGATAACCCCAGATGACAGCCCTCTTGTCCCAATCGCCAATGCCGACATCATAGGCATCGTTCAGTAACACCTCCCCTTCATCATTTAAGGTCACCAATGGGTGGGGGTAATCCATCACCGAGGCCCTTCCGTCGGCACTCGCAGAGAAATTATGCGCAATACCCAAGGTGTGGCCGACTTCATGCGCTGAGAGCTGGCGGATACGCGCCAATGCAAATTCGCTCAATTGCCCCACCGAATCGCCATTCTCGTCATAAGGAGCAATGAGCCCCTCAGCAATAAGGTAGTCCTGACGAACTCTTAGCGAACCGAGGGTGACGTGGCCTTTCAAAATTTCCTCAGTCCGCGGGTCTCTAATACTCGAACCGTATGACCAACCGCGCGTGGATCTATGAACCCACTGGATGACGTTGTATCGAATATCCATTGGGTCAGCCTCAGGTGGCAAAACTTTCACCTGAAACGCGTCTTTGTAGCCCGCGGCCTCGAACGCTTGGTTCCACCACAGAGCGCCCTCGATAAGTGCTGATTTCACGGGTTCGGGAGCGCCAGAATCGACCCAATAAACAATAGGCTCCACCGCCTCGCTCATCTCTGCAGTTGGATCTACTTTTTCCAATCTGTGCCGGCGCGCAAAGGCTGATTTGATGGGCGCATCGATCGGGCTCGCGTAGTCATAGACCAGCGTTGCCTCGCCAGAATGAATATAGCCAGCTCGCGCGTCATACGGCAGTGGCTGGTAACCATCGTCCGGCAGTCGAATAAATGAGTGGTGGCCATGGACCGTTACCGCGTCAGCGTTGGGGGCAACCGTTCCAAGAATGCGTCCTTTTGATTTGCCAACCAAGGTAAGCGTTGCGTCAATCTCGGTATTGTCTGGAAAGGACTTGGTCTTGGGGGTGTAAATCGCAGAGCGACTCTCGTCAATTTTAAAAGAACCCTCGCCTCGAGCCGCAAGCAAATCCGCTATTCCCGTCGCATCACTAAGCGCAAAGTCAGTCAGATCAATCACCAGCGAGTCAGGACTCGACTCGACAACAGCAAAGCCCCAAATAATGGATTCGGCAAATGCCTCAGCGACGGCCCGGCGCTCCTGCGCGTCCTCGGACCGGGCGGTATATTTGGTATTAAGTGCGGCGAGGAATACCTTCTTACCGACTTTACGGAACTCAACCAAAAACGTGTCACCCAAACGCCCACGATCAAGACCTAAGTCGTTGGATCCCACGCCATGTGAGAGCCCGTTGTAATAGATAAACGGCCCTTCAATATCGCTAATATCCGCGTAGAGTCGGCCTTCTTCGCTGTCCCAGTGAAGCGGAACAAAGCCGGGCATTTCTTGCGTGTCCAGCAACACTGAATCGACACTTACGGTCGCTCCATCAACGTCTGTAGACCAAACCCATGGGCTTAAAAGAATAACAGCTACAACGACCAGAAAACGCATACATACCTCCTAGAGATCGCCAGAAGGTAGCACGGAGATTGTTTTCTCTAAACCCTCGCAAGCACTACGCGTTGGGCCGGATAACCAGACACCCAAACCTAACAGGAATCGGATGGAACCACTTTGAGGAAAGATCTCGGTGACGAGTGATTGCCGAGTTTGAAGGGCGACCTAGCAAACTACGTTTAAAAGCCTCTTCATCAAGACCTCGGCTAGTTTTGCCTGTCAATCGTGCAGCGTTATCGTGGCGACTTGCGACGCTCGAAGCAGATCGTTGGTGCGGCTTCCCATCAGCAGGCTTCTCCATGGGGAGTGACTGTAAGCACCCATGATCAAGAGATCCGCCTCCCGCTCTTCAATTGCTCGCGTCACTACTTGCTCAGGATCGCCCGGGATAAACGAGGCGTCGACAGAAAAGCCGTTAGCTTCGAGGGTATTCTCAGCCCACTCAAGATGACGCGCTGAATCCTGGCCGCGTCGCCCAGACATGATGACGTGAACCGGTAAATCTTTAAGGCTGCTTCGCTCGGCGATGAGCTTTACGCCACGACGGGTCATGCGACCGCCATCAAACGCCACCAATAAACTCCTCGGAGCTCTGAAATCATCGGTCACAGTTAGAATAGGGCGTCGGATCTGGCGACAAATCGCCTCTACATGACGACCGAGATCCCTGCGGGTTCGAGAGGCCGATTCTCCCCGTCGCCCAAGTACATACATCGCTACGGAAGATTCTTGCTCTTTTAAGGTCGTAAGCAACTGACCATAACGTTGCCGCGTATCTACAGGTGTACTCGAGCGATCAGCACAGCCCGCTTTTAGCGCATTCAAAAACAAGCGCCCCTCTTCCCGAGCAGCGCGGTTTTTCTCGCCCTCCTCGGCTGAAAAACGCTCGAGCAAGAGCTCCTGAGCATCCATTTCGAGGGAACCACTCCGATCAATCCCCGATGCGACTTCCTGGTGACGATCAATCACGTGCAGCAACTCGACAGGCGCCGACAAATGCTCCGCTGCCCAGGTCGCATAGTCGGCTACGTGCGTTGCGTAATCGGATTGATCAACACAAGCGAGGACTTTCTTGGGAGCACGCATTAGAGATCCTCAATGATCGAGGAGCAAGTCATCTGCTCCGTCTTTGTCGTGAACACCGAATCGATCAACCATCGTCGCACTGGCTTCATTTAAGCCAATCACCTCGACGTCTGTTCCCTCGCGTCGAAACTTGATGACAATTTTATCGAGCGAACTCACGGCCGTAATATCCCAAAAGTGTGCACGGCTGACATCGATATAGACCTTGTCGACCACTTCCTGATAATCAAACGCTTGCGAGAAACTGTCTGCGCTGGCGAAAAATACCTGACCAAACACGTTGTAGCGCCGGGCTCTACCCTCATCGCACGCCGCAGATTCTATGCGAAGAATACGACCCACTTTGTGCGCAAAGAAAAAGCCCGAGAGCAATACGCCTGTGAGAACCCCTTGTGCCAAGTCGTGTGTTGCCACTGTGACAGCGACCGTTGCCAACATAACCACACTCGAGCTCTTCGGATGGCCTCGTAGATTCCGGATCGAATCCCAATTGAAGGTGCCAATCGATACCATGATCATCACAGCAACCAGCGCAGCCATTGGGATCTGAGACACCCACTCGCCTGCAAAGACGACCATGACTAACAGCAGTGCGCCTGCGACAAGTGTCGAAAGTCGCCCTCGCCCGCCCGATTTCACGTTAATGACTGACTGACCAATCATTGCGCAGCCTGCCATACCACCGATAAAGCCTGTCGCAATATTGGCAACGCCCTGGCCCACGCATTCGCGATTCTTATTACTCGAGGTATCTGTCAGGTCGTCAACGATTGTCGCTGTCATTAGCGATTCGAGCAGACCAACAACCATCAATGTTGCCGAGTAAGGAAAAATAATCTGAAGAGTTTCCAGTGTCAGCGGAACATCAGGCACCAAAAACTGCGGCAAGCTGCTGGGTAGCTCACCCATATCACCAACCGTCCGGATATCAAGATCGAGTGCAATGGCAACAATCGTGAGAACAACAATGGTGACGAGTGGTGACGGCACAGCCGTTGTTAATCGAGGCAGTCCATAGATGATGCCCAGACCTGCAGCCGTCATAGCATAGACCTGCCAACTAACGCCCGTCAGTTCTGGGAGCTGCGCCATGAAGATAAGGATCGCGAGAGCATTTACGAAACCTGTAACCACTGACCGCGAGACAAACCGCATCAACTCACCAAGACGGACCCAACCGGCAATAATTTGGAGGACGCCTGTCAGGACAGTCGCAGCGAACAAATATTCGAGGCCATGCTCTTTGACCAAGGTCACCATTAACAGCGCCATAGCGCCGGTCGCAGCTGAAATCATGCCAGGGCGACCGCCGGTAAAGGCGATGATCACCGCGATCGAAAACGACGCGTAAAGACCGACCTTGGGATCGACGCCCGCAATAATCGAAAACGCAATCGCTTCCGGAATGAGTGCAAGTGCAACGACAAGACCCGCGAGTACGTCGTTTCTAACGTTTGAAAACCATTCCTGCCGCAATTTTTCCATTTGATCTACGTAAGGCTGCCAAAATAAAGGGATGCAACTGCGTTACGCGCGCTGAACAGAGGTGGATCCTAAATTTCGTGACTGGCTTAAACGGTTTGCGCTGATCTTCAAGATGGATCGCACTAACAACCTTGATTAACATGCCTAGGGCAATAATCAACCCAGAAGAGCCAATCTAGGAGTGCCTATCTCTTGTTGGCCTACCAGACTCACAAGCGATATTGAGAATGACGACACTAAGGCCCGAAATTGTTTTGATTGCCGGCGAGGCGGATGTGTGGCGAGGCCCTGTCGAGGAACTCATCGCCGGCCGGATCGATTTGCTGGCTCTTGATCCTAGCGCGGCGCTCTCCGAAACGCTGGACTCACAGGCCGTAAAAGTGATGGTGGCTTCACCGCAAGATGCCAAAACATTCGCCCCCTACTTCCCAAATCTACAGTGGATTCAGAGCACCTGGGCTGGCGTGGATGCGCTGGCAGGTCATATTCCCGAGTCGGTTGCGATAACACCCTTGAGGGGCGTGTTTGGACAAGCCATGTCTGAATTCGTACTCGGCTGGGTCTTGGGTCTGGAGCGTAACATCATCGAACGCGCTCGTTCGAGCTCGTGGGACGCTACGCCAGAAACAGGGGTTCGAGGTAAAACCATGGGGATCCTTGGGACGGGCAGTATCGGTAGCGCCATTGCCGAAGCCGTAAAACCACTGGGGATTAAATGCCAAGGTATGAATTCCTCGGGTCTGCCGACAGCGGGTTTCACCCAATGCTTCGAGAGTAACGACCTACAGTTTTTTGAGGGACTCGATTACTGCGTGGCAGTGCTTCCCAAGACCGAAGCAACTGATCGCATACTGAGTTCCCGCGCTTTTGACGCCATGAGTGACGAGGCAATCGTGATCAATGTCGGTCGGGGTAATGCGATCGATGACGATGCACTGCTTCACGCGCTCGACAATAACAACCTACGGGCTGCGGTTTTGGACGTTTTCACCAGGGAACCGCTTCCGGAAGATCATAGGTTTTGGCAGCACCCACGCGTTCATATCACCTCGCATACGGCAGCGCCGACAGCCATTGATTTGGTAGCCATCGCGATGGCGGACAATCTGTCGCGATACCTCGCAGGTGATACTTTAGAAGGCCTTTTTGTTGAAGCTAAAGGTTACTGAGCGACCGCAACAATGATCTCATTGCGCCGCATGAAAGGAGGTGTCCAAGGTGGGTTGTATTGGTTGAGCGTGGGCTCCCCCAGCGGTTGGATCCCCTGCTCGACCAGAAACTGGCGTAGCTTCTGCCAGTGCCGCTCCGCCTTTTTATCGTTCATCCAGCCACTAAACCGAATAACGGCTGCTCGGTACGCAGGTTCCTCACGAAACCCCACACGGGCATCATTGGGAGTGGGTAGATCCTCGAGATCGAATTTGCTCGGCACGATAAACGCCATCTCAGCCTCGTTTTCATTCGGCATTGTGCTCTGAACAGGTGCGGTCATGGCGATTTCCTGCTCTCGCTCATTACCACCAAAGATATAGCCAGCCAGAACTCTGAATCCGGAATTTGATCCCTCTGACATATCAGTCACAGCCAATATGCGCGATTCGTAGTCTCTAATCTCAATCGACTCGTCCTCCCAAGATTGGACGACGCTGTAGGCAGGCTCCTCGATGGCCCCTGCAGACCAACTGATAATTAACACTGACAAGGCGAGCAAAGTAATAACGACGTAACGCATAGCGCGAAGATCTCTAAAGGAAGCTAGTGCTGTTGTTACGGCAGGATTTACGGTCAGATCAGAGCGCGGCCAGTTTCGTCAGTGCGACAGACTGCATCGACACGCGCTTGCCACTATCGAGTTTTCGCTGGCCAATTTCGACAAAACCCGACTTTTTATGAAAATAAACGGAATGCTCATTGGGCGGATCAATATCCATCTCGGCTGTCATGGTCTGACAATCCGACGCCACGGCGAGCTCCGCAAGATAGCCGTAAAGCTTCGCACCAATGCCCTGCCCTCGCGCTTCGCTGGCGAGCACAATGCGATCGACATAGACCATGTCGGGAACGCGAGCCTCGAACCACTGATAGTTACCGTTTTCGTAAGGCGCACCATTCTTCATAGCGATAACAAACCCCAGCAGTCCACTGGAGTTTTCAGCGACTAAGCAAAAGCTACTAAACGCGAATAACGCCAGGAAGCGCTCGCTGTCCATGGGACTCGTAACAGACACGAAGACCTCATTCAGAGCTGCAATGGCGTCTGCATCATCCGCGCTGGCATGTCTAATAATCATAAGTAGCTCTCACGTCTCCTGGCTTTGCGCATCCCCCTGAAAAGCTGAACGACGCTTGTCACTCAACAACATCGACGGCGTACACAACGCAAGGCTTTGTCGTGCCATCCTCAAAGATCGCCTGAGTCAATTCACAGCGATAATCGGCGCCTTCGAATTCGTCCAGCTCGGGCCACATTTCACTCAAGCCCTCAGACTCAAATAACAGCCCCGATACGAAGTCGCTGGGTGCATCAGTCGAACTAGCGGCACATCGGAACAAACACAGTCCCGGGAAGCCGTGCGCAGCGCCCCAGCCCGCGTCACACAAAACACCTCTGACCTTGGCTTTCGTCCAGGACCCGCCAAGCGTAACCAAAACATGCGCATTGACCTCGCCCGGCGCCAGCGTTCCATAAACGAAAAGGGCGAGCGGCCTCTCAACCTCTGCTCGCCCCGTCCCACTCATCGAATCTGACTCAGACACGACACTATCGTTCTGCTTATGCGCTTACGCGTGGAGATGTCCGTAGTGGTGATTGTAATCGGCCTGTGCTGCGGCAATGACCTCAAGCGCCTGCTCGCGACCGTAGACCACATCGACATTGATGTTGGGGTTTTTACCCGGAACTTGCTTGTACGTAGAGAAGTAGTGCTGCAAGCGCTCAACGATGATCGATGGCATATCAGCAAGATCCTCTACACCTCCCCACACATTGTCACCGTCCAAGACCGCAATGATCTTGTCGTCAGCCTCGCCACCATCGATCATCTGGATGCCACCGAGCACTTTCGCGTGGAGGATGATGTCGGTGCGATTAATGTCGCGCTCTGAATAGACACAAATGTCTAACGGGTCGCCATCAGCCTCATCGGCCCCAGCACATCGCGCGGCAACATTTTCTGCGCAGTAGGTGCGCGGAATAAATCCGTAGAGACAAGGAGGCGCCGCGGTCGTTCTTTGTGCGCGATCGATCATCAAATAGCCGCTGTCTTTATCCAACTCATACTTGATCGTGTCGCCGGGGAGCGATTCTATAAAACCAGTGACGATACCTGTGTCGTCTCCAGGGTGAGCCGCCATGCCGTGCCATGGGTGACGTCTCCAGCGTGCAAAATCGCCGTTGTTGTACATTCCGAGTCTCCGTGTTTTGAAAATTTTCGCCAGACGTGTCGCAACGTTTATCACCACCTTTATCGACGGGAGCGACACATTGCGCGACGGGCGCGCATGTTACGCGAGTTCTCGCCCGACTTACAGCATCCGCGCTGTGTTACAATTACGACCCTGGCGTTAGTCCGGACCCCACCCAATTACTTTTTACTGACTGCTGTGCGTCACTGCGCAGAGATTGAGGCAATCTATGCATAAAGTTCGGACCTACAACGCCATTTCGACTAAAGGACTCGACCGACTTGGTCGCGACTGTTTCGAAGTTAGCAGTGATATGTCTGCGCCGGATGCGATTTTGCTCCGTAGTCACAAACTCAGCGCGGGTGATATCCCCGAATCCGTGAGTGCCATCGCGCGCGCTGGTGCTGGGGTAAATAACATCCCAGTCGATCACTGTACTGAGAAAGGCATTGTTGTTTTCAACACGCCTGGCGCCAACGCCAACGCCGTCAAAGAGCTTGTTGCCGCAGGCATGCTCCTCGCATCGCGCGACATTATTGGGGGGATGAATTTCATCAGTTCGCTCAATCCACAGCTCCCAGCTGATGAAATGGGTCCCTTGCTAGAGGCCAGTAAAAAGCAATTCGCAGGGTCTGAATTGCAGGGCAAAACGCTGGGGGTTTTGGGACTTGGCGCAATTGGCAGTCTGATCGCGAGACTGGGCCTTGATCTTGGCATGGAAGTGGTGGGTTATGACCCGGCTATATCCATCGAGGCCGCGTGGCGTCTGCCGAGCTCCGTTAAAAAGATGGATAACATGCAGGCACTGTTCTCGCGTTCTGACTATGTATCGCTGCATATCCCAGTGCTCGATAGCACCCGAGGTCTTATAAATGCCGGCACACTGAGCTATTTCAAAAAGGGCGCTTGCCTGCTCAATTTCGCGCGCGAGCAAATTGTAGACACCGGAGCTGTGGTCAATGCGCTTAACAGCGGACAGCTGCGCAAATACGTCACCGATTTCCCCAACCCTGAACTCGTCGGTCAAAAGGACACCCTCCTTATGCCGCACATCGGTGCAAGCACGGCTGAAGCCGAGGAAAATTGCGCGATCATGGCGGCAGATCAAATCAAAGCTTTCCTAGATCACGGGAACATCCGCAATTCAGTAAACTTTCCAAATATCGAACTCGAGCGCAACTCAAATACTCGACTCGCGATCACCAACGTAAACTCACCCGGGGCTTTGAGTCACATCCTCAATGTGCTCGGGGATGCAGGCGTCAACGTGGTCGATCTTCTTAACAAAAGCCGTGGAGATATTGCCTACAACCTTCTTGACATCAACGCGTCGCCTACCAATAGCTTGCTGGTACAGTTGAGAGAGCTGGAAGGTGTTATCAATGTGCGTCTTTTGGGTGAAGCTTGCGTTTGAGTGCTGCGGCAATTTGTCCATCTACAACCTATCCGGAACAACACCAGCTGCTGCCCATACCTATTGCCCCTAGCGCCTGAGATGCGTTAGCGTCTGGGGGTTAGCAGTCGTCTGTCTGTGGTTTCGCAAGCATGCCCATGCGTATCGCCCTAGGGATACACATGTCCAGCATCCTCAACTTACTTTCGCAGCGATGCACAACTAAAAAATCAAAAGAGCTAAGAAATACAGGAAATTACGATGGCCTCGTTATTTGATCGTACAAAATCAGTCCAACGCACTGGCGCAGTTTTAACACTTAGCTGTCTAATGACAGCCGCCGCACTCGCTTCTCCCATCGTCCTTCCCGGTGCACCGGGACAGCCGAGCCAAACACTCAGCCCCGAGGACGCGGTTAAAATTACCGACACGAGCTATTCACCCGCTGACGTGAGCTTCATGCAGATGATGATTCCGCACCATGCTCAGGCGCTGGAGATGGCTGACTTGGTAGAAGCGAGAACGAATCACCCAGACCTTTTGAATATCGCCGGACGCATCAAGGCCTCTCAGAGTGATGAGATCAGTTTCATGGAAGGTTGGCTCGCTGATCGCGGTGAATCACCCATGGCA
The DNA here is from genome assembly GCA_965662305.1 of Luminiphilus sp. GTDB lineage: Bacteria > Pseudomonadota > Gammaproteobacteria > Pseudomonadales > Halieaceae > Luminiphilus. The sequence continues at coordinate 8,525 of CBFIHK010000020.1, read as the reverse complement.
CACGCGCACCACATGATGAGCATGCATCACAAAATGGAAATGGGTATGGCGACCGATGATCAGATGGCCGCGCTAGCCGCCTCTGAATCTGTCGATTTTGATCGCCAGTTCCTGACACTGATGATTCGCCACCACGAAGGTGCGGTCGACATGGTCAAGGACTTACTCGATAAGCCCGGCTCTGCCTACGACCCCGTGCTGTACGAATTTGTTGGCGATATCAAAAACGATCAGGCTGTCGAAATTGACCAGATGAACGGCTTGTTGGTCGGCTTGTCTGATGACCCAAGGGCCAATCTAAAAGCGGGCCTGATGAATGCAGGTATTGCCATCAAAAACATGACCTTGGTTGCTTCGCTTCCAAAGCCGGCGGGATTCATCGATCCAAACAACCCTATCGAAATGTCGAAAGGGCCTGAACATAAGCCCAAAGAACATGGGGAAGGAAAGCACAAGGAAGGCGATCACGAGGAAGGTGAGGAAGCAGCCTCCGAGGAAGAGAAGAAAAAGTCTCCCGTCGAGGGCGGTGCTCGCAAGCGATCACCCTTACTGAGCTTCAGCAACACCGACATGGCCTTCTCAGGCGACACGCTCGTTGCGGGTAGCTACCACGGCTTCAATGTTTACAAAATCCAAGCGGATGGTGTGCCCGATCTACTGAGTTCGGTTGTTTGCCCCGGCGGTCAGGGAGATGTGAGCATCGTGGGCGACCTGCTAATCATGTCCGTGCAAGAAACGCGCAGCCGCTTAGATTGTGGCTTACAAGGTATCGCCGAAGACGTGAGCGACGAGCGCTTCCGCGGCATTCGTATCTTCAACATCGCCGACTTGGAGAACCCTGTTCAAGTCGGCGCAGTTCAAACCTGTCGTGGCTCGCATACCCACTCTGTCGTGTCAGGCCCTGGCGAAGACGGCAAGATCGTTGTTTACAACTCGGGCACTTCTAGCATTCGCGAACGCGAGGAAATGGCCTCTTGTTTTGATGACACGCCCGGAGATCCACGAACTGCACTATTTCGCATCGACGTTATAGAAATCCCCGTCGATGACCCATCAGCCTCGCGGATTGTCCACTCCCCTACCGTTTTTGCCGATGAGGAAACCGGAGCGATTGCGGGACTATGGCGTGGTGGTGACCACGGGGGTGACACCCAAGAGACACGAACCACGGATGAGTGCCACGACATCACCGTGTTCCCGTCTAAAAATCTTGCGGCAGGCGCATGCTCTGGCAATGGCATCTTGTTCGACATCACTGATCCACTCGATCCAAAACGCCTGGATGTCGTCTCTGATAACGGCTTTGCCTACTGGCACTCAGCGACGTTTAACAATGAAGGCACCAAAATCCTGTTTACCGACGAATGGGGCGGTGGTGGCCGTGCGAGATGTCGTGCGTTTGACCCTCTAGATTGGGGTGCTGATGCGATTTACGACATTGTGGACGGAAAACTCGAGTACCGAAGCCACTTCAAAATCCCAGCGCCACAGCGCGAGTACGAAAACTGCGTAGCCCACAACGGTTCCATCGTTCCCGTGCCGGGTCGCGATATTTTTGTACAAGCCTGGTACCAAGGCGGCATCTCAGTTATCGATTTCACAGATTCTGCTAACCCCGTTGAGATCGCCTACTTTGATCGTGGACCCATCGACGAGAAAGAACTTGTGACCGGCGGTTTCTGGTCAACCTATTGGTATAAAAACCATATCTACGGCACTGAAATCATCCGTGGTCTCGATGTCCTTGCACTCAATGAAAGCGAGCATTTAACCGCTAACGAGATCGCGGCGGCTGGACTTGCCGACCTAGACGGTGTCTTCAATCCGCAGCAACAATTCCCAGTCAGCTGGCCAGACCATCCGGTGGTTGCAATGGCGCTGCTAGATCAACTCGCTCGCAACACCTCGGATGCTGAGACAGTCAAAGCAGCAAGTGAGGCAATGTCTGCGGCGTTGGCAAAAATCGAGTCGGGCGACACCGACATGCGCGCGTCACGCGACATCGAGAAACTGGCCCGTAAAGTGGCCTCTGGTGGCGGCACGTCGGCTGCACGTGTAATGCGCGGTGTTGCGGCTCAACTTAGATAATGCGAGTGCAGGTTTAAGATCGGAAAGTTTCGATGTCCTTGCTAACGTTGTTTCAAGAGACGCTCACCAAAGGCAAAGGCTTTTGGTGGGCCCTTTTTGCTCTGGGCAGCGGTCTCTTAGCTGCAGCTTTGTATTGGCAATACGTCATTGGTGACGACCCCTGCCAGGTCTGCATTCAAGCACGTCTCTGGGCGGTCGCTCTGGGCTTGCTCGGTGCAGTAATGTTGCTCTTACCCGAAAGCCTTCTTACCCGTCTGACAGGTCTGATACTCGCATTCACTGCAAGTGCCGGTATGGGTGAGCGTGCCTACTATCTTTACGAGATCGAGAACTTTAGGGGCGATGGCAGCTGTGAATTCACGCTCGGTATGCCCTCATGGTTCGCGGTGGATCAATGGTTCCCCGCCCTCTTTGAGGTCAGAAATATATGTTCATACACGCCGGAAATCGCCTTTGGCATCAGCATGGCAGAGGCGTTGATAGGCATTGCCTTTATTGTCTGCATCGTTATTTTAATCGGACTTGGGCTAGTACTCAGACCAACCGAGGACGATAACGCTTACTAACAGAAGCTTTGGCACACGGCGCCCATTGGCTTCAACCTAGCGATTGCTAGCCTCAACGACCTTTCGCTTGGGTCTTGGTACCAATTCGCAACCGCAATTCTTGCAGGTGTGGTTTGATCCTGCGGCGCACGCTGGGCAATAGGTGCACTCGTAAGAACAAATTGCTGCGCTATCGTCATGAGCAAGTGTCGCCTCACAGACCAAACAGCTTGTTTTCATTTCTAACATGCCAGTTATCCCTCAGCTTGTAACGTCAAACTGTATCGCAGGTCGAGCCGTGCGCACTCGATGCCCTCACCCCAACTGCTCAGGGGTATTTCTCAGCGGGTCGAGCGATATGGAGAATAACGGCATTAACAATCCCAGGCCGCTTTGAGAATAGCCTCGCAGTGAATCGCGGTCGTATCAAATACAGGCAGTGGTGTATTGTCCTCGTTGAGTAACATGCATACTTCGGTACAGCCAAGAATAAGGCTATCTGCCCCATCGAAAGCGAGCTCTGTAGCTGCTTTGATAAACGCATCGGCACTGCCTTCCTGAATGATGCCCTTACACAACTCTCCGAAAATGATGTCATTGATTACCGAGCGAGATGACGCTCCCGGCACCACTGGATCCAGCCCCTTATCGCGCAGACGATCGAGGTAGAACGCTTGCTCCATGGTGAACTGCGTACCGATAAGACCGGGAGTTTTATTGCCAGCAGCATTAAGAGCCGCTGCGGTCGCGTCAGCGATGTGAACAAAAGGTACGTCGAGCACTGCTTCAATCTCCGTGGCGACGTTATGCATAGTGTTTGTTGCGAGAGCAATGACCTGAGCGCCTGCCGCTTGCAACTGAGACGCCTCACGACTGAGCGTGTCTGCAATGGCATCCCAATTACCGGCAACCATCCAAGCTTCGAGCGGCGCGAAGTCGAGCGAGCGAAGCAGTAAATCAGGTGAGGAAAGTCCCCCCCGCTCAGCTTGAGTGAGGCGACATAGCTCGGCGTAATAGAGCTGCGATGACGCCGCTGACATACCGCCCAGCAATCCAATCCGCTTGGAAGAAGTATGTGCGGAAGTAAAATTTTCTGACATAAAAAAAGCCCCACAACTTTCTGGTGTGGAGCCTACCATTGGCTGCTTTCAACGACAGCCAAAACCTTGTGGTAAAGGCGTTTTGTCCTTTTTAGCTGCCTCTTCGCTCAGCTTGCACCTCGTCTAGATAAGTGCGGAACGCTCTTGTGTACTGGAGCGACCAGAAGACGATATAGACAGCAAAAAGTGCAGTGATATTGATACCATCGAGTAGGGTTGCGGCCAGGAACATACCCAGCACCATTGTGGCCTGGATAGTCAGTGACAATACCGCTGGGATATTGATAAGTATTTTGTCCATAACTTCTCTCCCTAAAGTCATGTTTTAAAATGCGCGCACAGACCCAAAATCGGGTCAACGCCCCCGAGCGCTTACTACTCCATCACATAGATCGGTCCGTATCGCTCATCCGACTTGTACGCCTATACTTCCCTATCAAGATCAGTTTTGCCTAACAAAAAAGATTCGATGTCATTTCTCGCCCACGAAAGTTTGATTTGCCCCATAGATAGAAGCCCTTTGCAATTCGAAAGCGCCTCGTTGTCCTGCACACAAGGCCATCGATACGATATCGGCAAACCCGGGTACGCCAATTTACTGAGCGCTCATCACAAGCGATCAAAAGCGCCGGGGGATTCCAAAGAAATGGTCAATGCGCGAACCGCATTTCTATCCGAGGGTTTTTATGATCCGATTGCCTCCGAACTTGGTGAGCTCGTTGCTGTACAGACACAAAAGGAAGGCACCCTCGTGGATGCAGGTTGCGGTGAGGGCTACTACCTAGAGAAGATCGACTCGCTCACCGACACTCGACTCCACCTTATCGGATTCGATATTTCTAAGTGGGCGGTTCAGAGAGCCGCAAAGCGCTGTCAGGGGACGTGGCTAGTTGCGAGTAACAAACGCATTCCGCTCGCAGACAACTCCGCTGATGTTGTGCTTGATATGTTTGGCTTCCCCGACTTCGGCTCGTTCGCGCGAGTGCTCAAGCCAAACGGCAAGCTTATCTGCGTCACACCGGGTGATAGGCATCTGATCGAGCTACGCGAAATCATCTATCCCACGGTGAAACCTACCAATGCCCGTCAATACCCGGACTTCTTTAGCAAAGACACCAAAAAAAACATCAGTTACGAAGTAAAACTCGATACAGCTGCTTTGGGTAACCTACTTGCAATGACACCTCATCTTTACCGAGCACCCAAAGAGGGACTTGCTAGGCTAGCGACGCTGGAGCAGATGAGCATGACGATTGACGTGACCCTTGAGGTGCTCGGCCCCGCCTGAATCCAACTTTCAATTTTCGCCAAATCTACCACTCAAAACTTGACTGTAGACACCGTTGGCCTATTGTTGGGATTGTGAGCTGGGATGCCGGTACCGACAAGCATTCCGGCTGTAAATACGGATGCATAAAAACAAAACGTCTATCGCATCAGTCAGTAAAAACTTGCTGTTACGCGACAAGGAGACACTCGTGAACCAAGCCATCAAACGATCCGCTCTACCGGGCTACGACAAGGCATTTAGCACACCGCTTGCTGACCTCGATCCGTCCAATCCACACCTGTGGCCGTCACAGGAAATGTGGGCGGTATTTGAGCGCCTTCGAAATGAAGACCCACTGCACTACTGCAAAGAGGGCTGGATGGCCGATGAGCGTCCCGAGGATATGGAACCCATTGGGGCTTATTGGTCTGTTACCCGCTATGAAGACATTATGGCGATCGACACAGATCACCATCGTTTTTCCTCAGAGCCTGCGATTGTCTTGCCCAACCCTGCAGAAGATTTTCCACTACCCATGTTTATCGCCATGGACCAGCCTAAGCATGACGTTCAGCGCCAAACGGTTGCTCCCATTGTCGCGTCACCAAGTCTTTCTCAGATGTCGCAGATTATCCGCGAGCGAACGCAATATGTTCTCGACAGCGTGCCGATCAATGAGGAATTCGACTGGGTCGATAAAGTCTCCATCGAGCTGACGACAATGATGCTCGCAACCCTTTTCGACTTTCCGTTTGAGGATCGTCGCAAGCTAACTCGATGGTCAGACGTGACAACTGCCGGACCCGAGACAGGCATCGTTGAAAGTGAAGAACAACGCCGTGCCGAACTCATGGAGTGCGTAGAGTATTTCATGGGACTTTGGCATCAGCGTGTGGGCGGAAGCGGGCATGACCTCATCTCGATGTTGGCGAATGGTGAAAACACACGAAACATGGACGCGACAGAGTACCTGGGGAACCTCCTACTGCTGATTGTTGGGGGTAACGACACCACTAGAAACTCGATGTCAGGATCGATTTACGGCTCGCACCTGTTCCCTGAGCAGTGGGACAAGGTGAAGGCTAACCACGACCTGATTCCCAATGCCGTTGCGGAGATCATCCGCTGGCAAACACCGCTGGCGTACATGCGACGTACTGCACTCGAAGACGTCGAGATGCACGGCAAGACCATCAAAAAGGGTGATAAAGTTGCGATGTGGTACGTCTCTGGTAACCGCGACGAGCGAAAGTTTGAGAATCCTGATGTACTGGATTTCGAGCGAAAGAATGCGCGTAACCACATCTCCTTCGGGTTCGGTATTCACCGATGCTTTGGTAATCGACTTGCTGAGCTTCAGCTCCAGATTCTCTGGGACGAGATGCTAAAGCGCTTCTCACGCGTTGAGGTGGTGGGGGAGCCGAGCCGAAATATCTCGAGCTTCGTGAAGGGCTACACCAAGATGAACGTCATCGTTCGCGACTAAAGACGATGCGGCTGCCGACGAAGAGATTTAATCGGTGGCCGCCTATGTATTTATCTGCAGCAAGCCCGCTTCTCCTCGCATCTCTATCACTCCATCAACGAGTACCGCTTAGGTTGAGCTAGTGGCGCGTATCGGGGGGGATACAGATGTACTAGACGGGTATCAGCGCGATGGATTCGTCTCGGGCATTCCCATTCTGACTCCCCAAGACGCAGCGATACATCGGCAGCACCTAGAGAGAGCGGAAAGCGTCTTCGGAAGTTCTCTGCATTACGTGAATAAAGTGCACACCGCGCTCAAATCGCCGCTAGAGCTCGCCACCCACCCCAAATTATTGGACGTAGTATCGTCGCTCATCGGCCCAAATGTCCTCGTTTACAACGTCACCTTCATCATCAAGGAGGCAATGACACCCACGTTTGTCAGTTGGCATCAAGATCTCAGCTATTGGGGACTCGAGGGCGGCAACCAAGTCTCAGCGTGGCTTGCGCTTTCCACTGCTGATGAGCAAAGCGGGTGTATGGAAATGATTCCAGGCAGCCACCAATGGGGTGAGCAGGCTCAGGTTACCGGAGACGATCCCGATAATGTGCTCCTTCAGTCGCAGACGATTACAGAGGTGGATGAGACGGAAGCTGTTGCCTGCGCGCTCGCGCCAGGTCAGATTTCATTACACCACGGCTGGACGGTTCACTGTTCGCGGCCAAATCGGAGTCGTGACCGCAGAATTGGCTTGAATATTCAGTACATCACACCCGATATGCGTCAGGAAAAAGTCGACTTTGACTCTGCACTGTTAGTTAGAGGCGAGGATCCATTTCAGTTTTACCGACAGGACAACCCCGCCACCGATTATGAATTGTCGGCGCAATCCGCTGAGCGCTTAAGGATCGCAACCGAAGAATACCAGCGGATTGCTGGTAACTGAGCCAGCTGAAGTAATTCATCAATACGTCAAAATGAAGAGCTGAGAAGCTGAAATAGTATCAGCACCTACCAAACTTGATACGAGCGTAGCCGCTCTACCTGCAATTCGAGTAACGACCGCCAGAATGTTTCTAGTCACACTTACAATATCCAAGCCAAAAACAATTTAAACAACGACGAGCTTCAATCATGACCACTCAAGCAACGCAATTGTCCGCCTACCAAAAGTCGGTATTTACCGCTGAAACACGCGAGGGAAAGTCCGTTTCGCATGACGTCTATGCGCGAGGCTCAGGTGGTCCCGTTGTGCTTATTCAGGAGCTACCGGGTATTGGGCAGGAAACGCTATTACTGGCCGATAAGCTAGTCGATGCAGGCCACGAGGTGGTTATGCCTCACCTATTCGGACCTCTCGGAAAAACCTCGATTGGGGGCAATCTCCTTCGAGTCATGTGTATGCGAAAAGAATTTCGGGTAATGGCAACAGACGCCTCAAGTCCCGTGGCTGATTGGCTGCGCCTATTGTGCCGGGAGGTTCGTGATAGTAGAGGTGTGGAGGGTGTAGGTGTTATCGGGATGTGTCTAACCGGTAACTTCGCCATCACCTTAATTGGTGATGAAAGTGTTTTGGCAGCTGTTGCTTCGCAGCCGGCTATGCCCTTCTTCAAGCAAGGCGAACTCCATATGTCACCTCAAGAAATCGCGAGTAGCCGGGAAGCATTAGATATAAAAGGTGCCATGCGCGTCCTGCGGTTTGAAGATGACCCCCTCTCTACTTTCAAAAAGTCTGAGTGTATTCATCGAACTTTTAATACCGAAGGTCAGAAACGCATTAAAGAAATTGTGCTACCAGGCAAAGGTCACTCTGTGCTTACTTTAGATTTCGTTGACGAGGCGGGCCACCCCACCCATGAGGCACTTCAAAATGTTCTTGGCTATTTCGCCGAGAAGCTAAACTAGCTTTGGCCGAATGCTAAAAGCAGACTGTGTTATGCCGGAAACAGCTTCAAGTTCTCAACTCGCCGAATCGTGCGACTCGGGTCCTGAGTCCTGAGTCCTGAGTCCTGAGTCCTGAGTCCTGAGTCCTGAGTCCTGAGTCCTGAGTCATG
>CBFIHK010000019.1:0-29421 GCA_965662305.1 Luminiphilus sp. | reverse complement strand
CCAGCAGTGGGATGATCACGAAGCGACGAAGCCCCGGTTGTGTGAGTAACCCCATACCTCGGAAGAAGTAGCCAAACCCTGAAAGTGAATTCGCCATTAATACTAGTCTCGACCAAATTTGTTGCGCGCTGAAACGCATCTCTTACGTATGCTATGACTATACTACGAAGCGGTGGCTGTGGGATGAGTCCGATTCTTTTACGATTCATCGCTCCACTCACGCGTCAACGAAATAGATGCCAGACTTCAGTCAACGATGAGAGGCCAAATCGGTGCAGGATGACGATTTATTTGCCAGCGAAATGAGCGGCGTTAAGCCACTCAATCGTGAAGCACGGGAGCGATTGGTAAAGGCGGATCGGACTGACAGTGCGGTCAGGAGACAGGCTGCTGTTACTTCACCTTCGCGATCGGATAACAAGCTGACGGACGACGGGATACCTCCACTAGACGCATGGTATGTCCTCGAGTTTAAGCGCCCCGGGATACAGAATGGCGTTTATCGCAAGCTACGCCTCGGACATTATGACATTGAGGCTCGTTTAGACCTTCACCGCATGACAGTCGCAGAAGCGAGAGTTGAGATATGGTCTTTCTTCAAGGAAGCTCGTCGCCTCGGTCTTCGAACCTTGCTCATTACTCACGGAAAAGGCCTGGGTAACAAGGAGAAATCGGGCTCCGGTGTTTTAAAAGGCTATGTTGACCGTTGGCTCAGGGATATCGAGGACGTTCAGGCCTTCCACTCTGCTCAGCCTCAGCACGGTGGTACAGGCGCTGTTTACGTCATGCTTAGAAAGAGCGAGGAAAAGAAACGCGAAAACCGCGAGCGCTTTCTAAAAGGACGCGTGCAGGACGTCTAACTTAGTTACTGCTCGGAACTCGGTGTGCAAGCCAGCTAAGTCTCTCTCGTTAGCCGAGTTTTTCCTTCAATAGTTGATTAAGCATTTGAGGGTTAGCCTGTCCCCTCGAGGCTTTCATTGCCTGTCCGACAAAGAAACCAATGAGTTTCTTCTGCTTCCCCTCATCCGCTGCTCGATACTGCTCAACCTGCGCCGGATTATTGGCAATAAGATTGTCAACGATCGCCTCTAACGCGCCTGTATCGCTGACCTGCTTGAGACCCTTTTGCTCGATGATCTTGTCGACGCCGGACTCCCCATCCCAAAGTGCATCGAACACGGTTTTTGCCATTTTGCTGGATAGCGTACCGTCATCGATTCGAGTAACCAGGTCTGCAAGCTCCTCAGCGACCAGCGGACTGTCATCAAGTGTTATGCCCGATTTATTTAAGTTCGCGCTGACGTCACCCAGTATCCAGTTGGCCGCTGACTTGGGGTTGTTGCAGCGTGCCGAAACGTCTTCGAAAAACTCTGCAGTCGCGCGGTCTTGGGTCAAAAGCGATGCGTCGTATTGGCTCAGCCCGAGCTGATCTGTGAACCGCGCTCGCTTGACCGCCGGCAGCTCGGGAAGTTCTGCTCGGATCCGCTCGATGGTTGCGTCATCCACAACGACAGGCAACAGGTCTGGGTCGGGGAAGTATCGGTAGTCATTCGCAACTTCTTTTGACCGCATTGAGCGCGTTTCATCCGCATCGGGATCGAATAGTCGTGTTTCCTGCGTAACGGCCCGGCCACTCTCTAAAATGTCTTGCTGACGCTCAGCCTCGACGTAGATGGCTCGCTCGATAAAGCGGAAGGAATTAATGTTCTTGAGCTCTGTGCGGGTCCCGTATTCCTCTTCGCCCTCAAGTCGTAATGAGAGATTAACGTCACATCGCATTGAACCCTCAGCCATATTGCCGTCTGAAATCCCAAGGTAGGTGACGAGCGCATGCAAGGCTTTGAGGTAGGCCACGACTTGGTCGGCTGTCCTGAAGTCGGGTTCGGTTACCACTTCCAATAAAGGTGTGCCCGCTCTGTTCAAATCGATGCCCGTTTGATCGGGGATCGCGTCATGCACTGATTTGCCCGCATCCTCCTCGAGGTGGGCACGCAGAATGCGGACCGGGAATATCGATCCATCTGGCATAGGTACGTCAAAGACGCCTTCTTTGACGATAGGCTCGAAGAACTGTGAGATCTGATAGCCCTTTGGAAGGTCGGGATAAAAATAATTTTTTCGGTCGAAGCGCGAGATCTTGCCGATCTCGGCGCCAACACCGAGGCCAAAAATAATCGCTTTAGTGACCGCCTCGTGATTAAGCACGGGCAGTGTTCCTGGAAGAGCCATATCGAGTGGATTGGTGTGATTGTTCGGATCGGCACCAAAGGTGGTTGAAGACGATGAAAAAATCTTCGATTGCGTCGCGAGCTGAAGATGAACCTCCAGTCCCATCACTTTTTCCCAGCGCATCAGTGACGTTCCTCCATGGATGGCGTCAAGCTGTGCCATGTTGTTCGCAGTTGGAATTGGTGCGCGAGTTTCAAAATATCGGCCTCGCCAAATCGGCGGCCGATCAGTTGCATGCCAACGGGAAGACCGCCGACGAGTCCAGCGGGTACACTCATTGCGGGTAGGCCAGCAAGGTTTGCCCCGATGGTGAAGACGTCTTCCATGTACATGTCAGTGATCGACTTGGACGTGTCATTCAAAACAAAGGCAGTATTCGGGGCGGACGGCCCTGCAATCACATCGACTTGTGACAACACATCTTCGTATTCCTGCGCGATGAGTCGGCGTACCTGTTGTGCTTTCATGAAATACTGATCGTAAGACGCGGCAGAGAGCGTGAAAGCGCCTACAAGAATGCGACGTTTTACCTCGTCCCCAAATCCCTCACTGCGGGAGCGGAGGTACAAGTCTTGGAGGTCAGTTGGGTTCTCGCAGCGGTAACCGTAGCGCACACCGTCGTAGCGCGAGAGATTCGCTGACGCCTCGGCAGGTGCGATAATGTAATAAGTTGAAACACCGAGCGACGTTGATGGTAGTGATACCTCAACCAATTTAGCACCCATGCGCTCCAGTTCGGCTAGGCTTGCTTGAATGGCCGCCGCAACATTGGAGTTCAAATCGCTCGAGAAAAACTCTTTCGGAACACCGACTCGCATGCCTTCAATCGTGTCTGTTAAGTGCGAGGAGTAACGAGGTACAGGTTGATCTGTACAGGTTGAATCGAGTGGATCGGCACCCGCCATCGCCTCTAGCACTAGCGCGCAGTCCTCGGCGGTTCTCGCCATTGGCCCTGCCTGATCCATCGATGAGGCAAAGGCGATCATGCCGTATCGTGATACGCGCCCGTAGGTGGGTTTGAGGCCGGTGATGCCGCAGAGTGCCGCTGGCTGCCTTATCGAGCCACCTGTGTCTGTGCCCGTTGCAAGAGAGACAAGACCTGCTGCAACGGCTGATGCCGATCCGCCAGATGAGCCGCCAGGTACGCGGGATGTGTCCCACGGGTTTTTACAAGCGCCAAAATGACTCGTCTCGTTCGACGAGCCCATGGCGAACTCGTCCATATTGCATTTGCCAAGCGTGACCATGCCTGCCTGGTCGAGCCGTCTGACAACGGTTGCGTCGTAGGGGGCAACGAAGTCGGCAAGCATTTTCGAGGCACACGTAGTCGGTAAACCCCGGGTACAGAAGATATCCTTGTGCAACATAGGGATACCGAGTAGCGGGTTTTCGTCGCCTCCGCGCCGTGCCTGGTCAGCCTTTGTCGCTGCGTTGATCGCACGCTCTTCGCTCGAGGATATAACTGCGTTCAGCTCAGGGTTGAGATCAGAAATGCGTTTGAGAGCATCGCGCGTGAGCTCAACGCTGGAGACATCGCCCGCGGAGAGTTTACTACCCAGGCCGGCAACCGTTTCGAAGGATGTCGTCATTAATCAATTACCCGTGGGACAAGGAAGTAATTTTGCTCAGAAGCCGGAGCGTTTCGCATAAGGCCCTCGCGCTCCACCAAGGTCGCTACGGTGTCGGCGCGAAGCGGCTGCGATGCCGTGCAGGGATTGACCATAGGCTCTACGCCATCGGTATTCACAGTGGTAAGTGCCTCAAAGAGTGCCAAGGTCTGATTAAATTCTTCGGTGACTTTATCTACGTCGCTATCAGCAATGGTGAGACGCGCTAAATCAGCCACGTCTCTGACTGTTGTTGTCTGAGTCACGGTGCTACCTGCTAGATCTGGGTTGAAGTGAGAAACTACCACAATCCAGCTTGCTCAAAAACTGTCCGATTGTTACATTTCGTTGATATATCGCATTACGCTGGCTGGGGCCGGTTTTCGGGATTAAAAGCGCCCGAGTAATCGATGAGGGGGCTCATTGATTACGATGTAAATGAAGCACCAATCCACGGGCAAAAAACAATGCTAAAGCGCTTACGAGGGATGTTCTCAACCGATCTATCGATCGACCTCGGAACGGCTAACACCCTGATTTATGTGAAAGACAGAGGGATCATTTTGGATGAGCCTTCGGTGGTCGCGATTCGCGTGCACAACGGTCAAAAATCGATCGAGGCAGTTGGCACAGAAGCCAAGCGCATGCTTGGCAGAACGCCTGGCAACATCACTGCAATTCGGCCACTTAAAGACGGAGTGATAGCCGATTTTCAGGTTACGGAGAAAATGCTCCAGCATTTCATCTTGAAAGTACACGATCAGCATTCCTCATGGCTCAGGCCAAGTCCACGCGTGCTGATTTGTGTTCCTTGTCTCTCGACACAGGTTGAACGTGAAGCGATTCGTAGGTCCGCCGAGGGTGCTGGGGCAAGAGATGTAAAGTTAATAGAAGAACCAATGGCGGCGGCTATCGGAGCTGGCCTTAAGGTCGACGAAGCCATTGGCTGTATGGTTGTGGATATTGGTGGCGGAACGACTGAGATAGCCCTGATATCATTGAGCGGCGTTGTTTACCGGGATTCAATCAGGGTGGGTGGCGACCGGTTCGACGAGGCCATTGTGGCCCACGTGCGTCGGCGATTTGGCTGCTTGATCGGTGACGCCACTGCGGAACGCATTAAGCAAGAAGTCGGGTGTGTTTGGGTTAACAGTGAACAGCGTGAGATTGATGTTCGAGGGCGACACCTAGCGGAGGGAGTTCCCAGAACTTTCACCTTGAACAGCACAGATGTCATGACAGCATTGGAAGAGCCGGTAGATGCCATCATTCGAGCCGTAAGGGCCGCACTAGAACAGTCTCCACCCGAATTGGCGGCGGATATCGCCGAGACCGGCATTGTATTGACAGGGGGGGGTGCTCTGTTGCGAGATCTCGACGCGCGTATTGCAGAGGAAACCGGCTTGCCAGTCATCATAGCCGATGATCCACTCACCTGCGTTGTTCGTGGGGGCGGCATGGCACTGGAGTTGATGGACAATTATTCGTTGGACCTCATGTCGACCGAGTAACACTCCAAGGTAGACACCACATGAGGAGCCTGCCATCACCACTCTTTTTTCTCGACCAAAATACCTGACACTCAGATTGCTGATACTCGTTTTACTCGGGGCGGCTCTCGTTGCGTTCGGTCGCGAATCGTCCGTTCTCAAACGCTTTAATGGTTGGGGCGCCGACCTTAGCGCTTTGTCTTTTTCAATAATTGAGGTTCCCGTCAGTCTTTTTAAGACAGTGATCGATTATTCAGAGTCCCGTGAAACAATGCGGGAGCGCATTCAGAAACTCGAGGACACAAATCTTATCCTCAGTGCAAGGGCTCAGCGTATGGAGGCGCTTGCGGCTGAGAACATGCGGTACAGAGCACTGCTGAATTCACCCGTTGCTGATGATGCAACCATGAATGTTGCAAGAATAATAGCAGTCTCTCCAGACCCCAATCGCCACCTGATTACCGTTGATCGTGGCAGCCGAGACGGTATCAGTAATGGCGCTCCAGTATTGAATGCTGATGGCGTAATGGGCCAAATTTTTCAAGTCGGCGAATCTGCTAGTAGAGCGTTACTCGTAACGGATAGCCAGCATGGATTGCCTGTTCTGAATAATCGCACAGGCCAGCGCGGAGTTGCCGAAGGCGTGGGGCGCTTCAATCGCCTCGTTGTTAGAAACCTGGCTAGCACGTCAGATGTTATCGAAGGGGATCTTTGGGTGACCTCTGGTTTAGGGGGACGTTTTCCAGCTGGATATCCGGTCGGTCAAACGGTGGGCACAAAAACATCTGCTGACGCCGCTTATCTAACCGCGGGTGTCAAGCCACTGGCGAAGCTGGATGTCGAAAGCCATGTACTGATTCTGACCAGTCCAGAGGAAGAATAAGGCCGGCTCAGTATTATGGATCAAAAATTTCTCTACTTTTCAGTGTTCCTCTCGATGATGATCGTCGTGGTGCTGACACAAGCAGCTTATAGCCCAGTAGTAGGGGCGTGGCTCCCCCGATTTATTGAACTTTGTGCTTGTTATTGGATTATTGCGGCCCCCGCTCAATTCGGGATGATCTTTGCTTTTTTTATTGGTTTGTTGATCAGTCTCGTTGATGGCAGCTTGATGGGGAGTGCGTCGATTGGTCTGTCGCTAGTTGCTTATGTCTTATTGGGAAATATTCATACCATCCGGCAGCTTGATGGCATATCACAGTCCTTGCTGCTCTTTTTGCTCATGGGGATTTATTTAGCAATATATCGAATAGCACTTTCATTTATTGGGGTATCCACCGATGGATTCTCTTATCTCGTCTCGGCAGGTGTTTCAGCTTTATTTTGGAGGCCTTTTAGCAATGGGCTGGACCGTGTGAGATTTGAGGTTGGGCGGTTTTTATGACTGTTACGCTTGCGAGTGCTAGTCCTCGTCGCAAGGAATTACTGTCAATGCTTGTCAGCGAATTTGAGTCTGTTGCAACAAACATTGACGAGACCCCCTTCGACGGTGAGTTGCCCGAAAAGTATGTGGTTCGAATGGCATTGGAGAAGGCCGACGCCGCAAAAGCCTGTGACAGCGTGGTGATAGCGTCAGATACCATTGTTGTTTTGTCTGGGCGGATTCTACAAAAGCCCAACTCAATTGCCGACGCACGGGGAATGTTACGTGAATTGAGTGGTCGAACACATGAGGTAATGACGGCGGTAGTGGTAGTGTCTGACGGCAAGTTACATAAAACTCTGACGGTTACACGGGTGACTTTTGCTGACCTGTTGGAGTCTCACATTGACAGGTATCTAGAGACCGACGAGCCTTGGGATAAAGCTGGAGCCTATGGCATTCAGGGCCTGGCTGGAACTTTCGTAAGGAAAGTCGAGGGTAGTTACAGTGCTGTTGTGGGTTTGCCCTTGTGTGAAACGAGAGAGCTTTTAGAGAAAGTGGGCATGCGCACGCGCATGAGTGATATCAGTGTTTGAACGGGTTTATCACTTCACCACAGGCCTGCTATGGCGCGCATTACTTATATTACTGGTTGGGCTAGCGATTCTCGTTAGCACAACGACGGTTCTTTTGTCGGTACTGCCCTCTGCAAGTCAGTACTTAACAGAGGCGGTAGAGGAACGAACAGGCTTTCGTATCGATATTGGGTCATTGCAAGGGGAAATGTCGGGTTTTCGACCCAAGCTAAAAGTGTCCGATCTGACGATCTCCTCAGGCTCATTCGCCGAGGGCTCAGGTGAGACAGCCCAAAGTGGTTCTCTTTTCGAGGCTGATGAGCTGCAAATTATCGTAAATCCTTGGCGGAGTCTGCTGCAACGCCAGCTCATCTTGGCTGAAATGAAGGCGAGAGACGTGAAAATTCCGGCGAGGTTGGAGAACGCAGCGGGCAGCATCGTCATACCCATTGATCCGGGTGTTTTTGCCAGTGAAATTGAGAGACTGACCCTAAAGAACACCAAGGTTATGCTGCTTCGCGATCAAGGGGAAGATGATGATCAACTGCTTCTCGAGGTTGATCTTGATTTGCGTAGAAATGGCAGCCTGCGTGAGTTACAACTTAGCGCAAGTGGCGATGGAAACCTCAGCATTGACGCATCTGGCTCCGGTGTCGGTGACCTATTTGATTTGCGGGGCTTTAGGGGAGACATAAGCGGCAGGATTACCGCATCTGAGATCGCATCCATGGCAGCATTTTTTGATCTGCCCATATCCGGTGAGGGTGACATCCTTTTTTGGACAGACGCTTCCAATGGCGTATTTGAGTCAACGTTTCAGGCTCGAGGACAAGTGGCACTTCAGACTGAGAATAGTTTCTCAGACAAAATTGCTTTGTCGCTGATTGGTGTAGCGGAATCCAAGGGGGCGGAGGAGACGTGGCTCGATTTTGGCGCTATCGAAGTCGAGACAGACAAGTCCAGTTTAGCACTCGAAAATATTCATTTGGGCCTCTTTCCTGATGAGTGGAAAGTTGTCATGAACGATGTCGACGTTTCGGCCGCAGTCTCATTGGTTCTTGGTACCGGATTGGTGCCATCGGACACAGCAGAGAAACTGGTGGTCATGCGACCCTCTGGCCAAATTAATGCGCTCAGCCTGTCTGGGGACTATCGACAGATGGGCGTTCAGCGCGCAACAGCTGACATTCGGGATTTCGAGCTTACCGAAAACATTCCGTTACCCGGCGTAAGTAATCTATCTGCAACAGTAGCTTATGAGAACGGATCAGGAACAATCCAAGTTCAGAGCGAAGATTTTTCGTTGTCGATTCCCACTCAGTTCGAGGAACCCTTGGCTCTTGGTAGCGTTTCGGCTGTAGGCGACTTCTCGATCACCAAGGATTGGATCGTTATTCAGGACGCCAGAGTCTTTAGCAATGCGGGTGATTTTATTGCGAGTGGTTTGCTGTCGGGGGCGTTTCCGCTTCGAGTGGATCCCGCCTTAATGCCAGAGATGAATATTGTGCTGGGTGCGCAAAGTGCACCGTCAAGCCGCGTATTGAAATTCACCCCCTACAAGATTGATAAAGAAGCTTATAAGTGGATTCAAACGTCTATCGGGCAAGGCAGAGCCGAGCAAGTAGCCTTCGTGATGCGAGGCGGCCTTAGAAAAATAGATCGCCCTTTAAAATCGATACAGGTTTCAGCCTTAGCTGACCTGGAAACAGTCAAACTCATGCCGGGTTTGCCTGTTGCTCGTGACGTTAAAGGCCATGTGTCTGTGGACAACAC
Organism: Luminiphilus sp.; assembly: GCA_965662305.1. GTDB lineage: Bacteria > Pseudomonadota > Gammaproteobacteria > Pseudomonadales > Halieaceae > Luminiphilus. The sequence goes on along the minus strand of CBFIHK010000019.1, from coordinate 20,384 downwards.
GCTCATCACTTTTGATCTCGATTCTGGTGAGGTAGGAAGGCTAAGCGTTCCTAAGGCAAGAGTGCAGGTAGGCAAAGTAGGGACCATTCAGTTACTTGAAACACAGGCTGATGTTCAGGGTTCTGTGCCTGACGCGATTAGTGAAATAGCGTCGATACCCTACGTGCCTGAGAGCGTGGGGGATGCGTTGCGTCGTGTTAGAGCAACGGGTGATATGACGGCGCAATTTAAACTTTCTTTACCCATAAAAGGTGCCCCCCGTGTACCAGAGATTACGACCCGAGGCGTTATTGCTGATACACAATTTGCCTACGAAGGCCTGTCTTTTTCTGTCAATGCGCTTTCAGGTGATCTTGTCTATCAATATCCGCAAGGCATTTCAGGAGGCACGCTTACTGGCACCCTTTTCGATGTTGAAATCACCATCAGTTTGGATCCTAAAAAGGTTGATTTGGGGCTTGAATCTGTGGGTTTTTCGTTGTCCACCCAAGCTAACTTATCGGCCAGAGATTTGTTGAGTGTTATGGATTTTTCGGTTCCTGAGACAGTCTCGTCCGGCACGGCTGATTTCGATATTGCAATGCAAGCCGGGAGTGGGGTGCGTCTTGAAGTAACGTCCGATCTAACAGGTCTTAAGAGTGGTTTGCCCATTCCTTTTACAAAGCCTGCAGCCCTTCAAACGATGTCACGCTTCGATCTAGACCTATCAGCAGAACCGTCATTGGCGTTTCGCTACGGCGAGGTGCTCGATGGGTACGCTGCTCGGAAGTTGGGAGGCTGGTCTGGAATCGTGCGAATCGGTAATGAGCTAACAAATGGACCGTCTATTGCTGCCACGCTTCCCGCTAACCGCTTGAGAATCGACGGGAAGCTGACTGAACTTGACTTACCAGCGTGGCGAGACCTGATTACGGGTGGAAGTTCGTCTAACGGCATGGGCGCTGTTTCTCTCGAGTGGCAAGAGCTTCAAATCGATCGACTCGGTATCGGCATCGGCGAACTGGTCGACATCAATACCAGTGGGCAATTCGATGGAGGAGAGCTTTTAGTCAATGTTGAAAGCGATTTCATAACGGGCGATATAAATTATGTCATCGCTGATAAGTCGTTAAACGCCATCATCTCTGCAGTAGATCTAGGCAGGTTGCCAAGCGTTGTAGGTGGGGATACTGACTATCGGAATAACCCCCTAGATTTGGACGGTGATTTACCAAGGATTCAAGTAGGCGTTAATAAGATTTTGCGTGCAGGAGACAATCTCGGATCTATAAGTTTTGAAGTTGATGCTACTTCAGAAGCAATAAGTCTGTTCGACATAGAGGGTGTTATAGACGGTGTTTCGTTTGGCGACGGAAATGAAATCGCGTGGGCATGGGGCGAGACTCAACAAACATCGATGTCTATCAATCTACAGCTTGGTTCAGCATCATCAACTCTCTCGATGTTTAATGCTGATTCAGTCATGGATTTTGCCTCGGGAAACATTACGAGCGAGCTTTTTTGGGAGGGCTCTCCGCTCGATATCTCCCTACGTAATGTGAAGGGACAGGCAAATCTGCGGTTAAATAAGGGATCGTTTCTCCCGGTTTCCGCACAAGCAACGGGGCCACTGCGTTTTATTAGCATTTTTAATCTGGCGGGCTTGGTGCAACGGGCGAACGTAAACCAACTTTTTGATCCGGGGCTAACCTTTGATAAGGCCACGGGAGATCTTACTTTTGATGGAGAGCGAATCGTGATTAACGAGTTTGCTGTAAGAAATGGCGGCGGTAGTCTCGACCTTGGCGGGAACTTCCTGACCGCTCAAGAGGCAATTGACGCAGAGCTAACAGTCACTTTGCCTCTAGTAGAAAATATTCCGTGGGTGGCGGCGCTTGCGGGTGGGCTACCCATTGCTGCAGGTGCCTACTTAGCCAGTCGTGTGTTTGAAGACCAGGTAGCAAGATTATCTAGCGGTGTCTACTCGGTTTCTGGTCCCCTGTCGGCACCTGCAGTTAAGTTTTTGCGAGTATTCGACGCACGTCGTTCTGCCGAGAAAATGCGTTCTTCAGAAGGCGATCAAACGTCTGATCCGGATTCAGCTAGCGATCGCAAATAGCGAAATAGTTTTCTCGCCGATACGGGTGCGATCTCTCGTCGTTTTTCCTCAATCGCGTTTCGGCTGAGCTGTCTCAGTGTTTGCCGATCCGCTTGCGGCCAGAGAGCCATCACTTCAGAGAGCGCGTCGTCTCCTCGTGTAATCAGTGCGTCTCGCGCGGCTTCAATCATATGTTCTCTCGCCTTTTGCTGGCGGCTACCTTCATGGAGTTCATCCAAGGCCTGGGCAATGTGCTCAGCGTCTGCAGATCGCATGAGCTTACCAATAAATTGCATTTGTCGTCGTTTACCACTGTGGTGGGAGATGCGCTGGGCCAATTCGACGGCTTCGACTAATGCCTCGTTTTCCAAATTAAGTTTAGCGAGTTGCGCACTTGTCAGATTGACTAATTGCTCCCCTAAGTTTTGAAGGGCATGCATTTGTCGTTTGCGTGCACTCTTACTCTCTGTTGCTAACTCAGCTTCGTCTTCCCAGAAGTCATCATTGTCCATCGTGCACAACCGTTTGTTAGCTGTAAAAATAGGTTGCAAGGCCCAAAAACGCCCAAAAACCAACGACGTCAGTCACCGTTGTCAGAATCACACCACCTGCAAGGGCAGGGTCAATATTGAGCCGCTCAAGCAGTAAAGGTAAAGATGCGCCAGCAATGCCTGCAGTTAGCAAGTTGACCACTATGGCGAACGCGATAATCACTCCAAGAGTCCCGTCGTTAAACCAATAGGTTATCGCTAACGCCAAGACCAAAGCCCACACGACACCATTAAGTGCAGACACGAGTACCTCACGACGAACGAGCCAAATCTCTGTTCGGTCATTAATTTGCCCCATTGCCATCGCGCGAATGAGGACGGTGAGGCTTTGGGTGCCCGCAATTCCCCCCATAGACGCAACAATGGGCATCAAGACTGCCAATGCCACGACTTTCTCGATGGTTGCTTGGAACAAGCCAATCACGCATGCGGCCAAAATCGCAGTTACGAGATTTACCGCAAGCCACACCGCGCGTTGAGGGGCTGTTTTAAGGACGGGGGTAAACGCATCACCGTCACCTAAGCCCGCCATCACAGCCAGACTGTGGTCGGCCTGCTCTCTGATTACATCCACCACGTCGTCAATCGTGATACGGCCGATCAGCTTCCCTTCGGGATCAACTACCGGTGCGGAAATCCAGTCATTTCGTTCAAATCGCCGCGCGACTTCATCGGCGGATGTCATGGCATCAAGCGGCTCACGCTCGGTTTTCATCATTTCCCGCACTGACGCTGATGGGTCAGACACAAGTAATGTTCGCACAGGAAGAAGGCCGACATACTTGTCCTCGCGGCTAACCACAATGAGACTGTCGGTATTCTCCGGCAATCGCGTATGCCGTCTCAGATACCGAAGGACAACATCCATAGTTAGATCCGGGCGGATGGTAAGCGTATCCGTACTCATCAAGCCACCCGCAACATCATCAGGGTAACTTAAGGTTGTCTCAAATCGTTTGCGATCGTCTGATGTTAGCGAGTCTAAAATACGATCGGTGTCAGCTTGGGGTAATTCATGAAGAATATCGGCGACATCATCATCGTCGAGTTGAACAATAATTTCTGCGACAGCTTCGGGCTGCAAGTCTGCGAGAAATAAATTACGAATGTCATCGGGTAGTTCATTGAGTACATCGGCTTCCTGCGCTGTATCAAGTAGTGACCAGAGCTCGTTCCGAGTTGCTGGAGGCGACGAGCTAATGAGGTATGCGATGTCACCCGGTGACATATCTGGGAGATAAGAGGCCGCGTCGGGAAGTGCGCCCGATCGAAGAGCATCAGCGACCCGGGTCACCGATGGGCTTGCCTGTGCGCCAATGTCAACCATGTGAAGTCCTCCCGAATGCGCGCAAGGGTAACATCGCTTGTGCTTCTCCGGCGCGTTCCTCGGTGCAAACAAATACCAGCCCAGATAGCCTTTAGCTCGTGGGAATATCCCTGTGCGTAATGGAAACGCCGTCAAAGTGCTGCGAGAGAATCTCGCCAACGCGCTCAGCCATGTAAACCGATCGATGTTTTCCGCCTGTACAACCTATTGCAATAGTGAGGTAGGCGCGTTGGCTTTTTTGGTACATCGGTATCCATCTAAGCAACATAGTAATTACATCGGTAGCGATGCTCTCAGTGTCAGCGTGCGCTTCGATAAACTGTTTCACCTCCGGAGCCTGTCCAGTAAATGATCGTAGCTCAGGCTCCCAATGCGGATTGGCAAGCATTCGCATATCGAGCACGATATCAGCGTTTAGTGGAGCACCCTTCTTAAAGCCAAAAGACTCGACGCTAATCGCCATACCGGAGCGTGCCGTGCCAAAGCGCTGCTCAATAACTTCACGCTGGTTGTAGGGCGACATTTCAGAGGTATCAACTATTAGATCAGCGGCAGAAATTAGCGGCTCCAAGAGGATTCGCTCGATGGCGAGCGCATCCGTCAGAGGCAAACCATTTTCACTTAGGGGGTGTTTGCGGCGAGTCTCATTGAAGCGCTTACTAAGAGCCTGCGCCGTCGCATCGAAAAAGATAAGATCAAAGGTCACTTGCTCCCGAAGCGTCGTAAGAAATTCCCGTAAGTCGGTAATGCCCTCGCCTTCGGTACGGATATCAATGCATATAGCGAGACCTTTGTAGATCGAAGAGGAGGCTTTGCTAAAGTGATTGATCAGGGACTCCACTAGCGTGATCGGTAGATTGTCCACGCAATAGAAACCCATATCTTCGAACTGATTTAAAGCCGAGCTTTTTCCCGACCCAGAACTGCCACTGACGATAATAGTGCGCATCAAGCGTTAGCCGTTTTCCTGTTTTTTATCTCGTAACCTCTTTGCTGGTTACTACCTAAATCTAGCGACTTTTATCCCTCGTGCTTAGATATCCCTCGTGCTCAGATATCCCTCGTGCTCAGAGTTTCTGCCTTTCTGCTGGAATTACAAAGCCCTGAGCTACAGGTGACTCTGTCAGACTGAAAGCTTAGTGTATTCTGTGCTTTCTCTTGTGATCTGTCACTTGACGATCCAGTTTATCGATAACGGAGTCAATTGCGGGATACATGTCCGAGAGCGTTTCCGAGGCAAAAAAATCAGCACCAGCAAGATGCAAGCTAGCTTCAGCTTTGTGCTCAGCTCGATCGACAACCAGTACAAAGTCAATGTGATCTATGCTGTCGCAGTGTCGTTGCACTCTCCGTAATTTTCTCGAAATGTGCTCTCGGAGGCTGTCGGTTACGTCAACATGATGTCCACTAATAGTCACTCTCATACTATTTCTCCTGTGATGATATTTATAGCTGGGTCTGGATATAGCGCTTCCTTTCGTTTGAGGGGCCAATATTCATTTGCTCCCGATACTTTGCCACTGTGCGCCTAGCGACGACGACGCCCTCGTCGGCTAGCAGAGTGCATAGTTTTGCATCACTCAGTGGCTTCTGCGGATTCTCCGTTCCAATGATTCGCTTGATCAATGCTTTGATGGCTATGGAGGAACATTCACCGCCTTCGGTGGTAGCCACATGGCTTGAAAAGAAGTACTTCAGTTCATAGATGCCTCGTGGTGTATGCATATACTTTCGCGTGGTTGCTCGCGAGACAGTTGATTCGTGTAAGTCGACCTCTCCAGCGATGTCAGCCAAAATAAGAGGCCGCATCGCTTCCTCTCCATGCTCAAGAAAAGCCCGCTGGTGCTGGACTATAGAAGACGCTACTTTGAGCAGCGTTTCATTTCTGCTCAATAGACTCTTGATGAACCACTTAGCCTCCTGAACATTATTTTTTGCATAATCCCGGTCAGTACTAGTACCGGCATTAAGCAGGTCTGCATAGTGATGGTTTATTCGTAGTTTTGGGGCAATATCGGGGTTTAATTCAACACGCCATTTACCGTCTATTCGCTTTACAAAAACGTCAGGGACAACATATTCGGTTGCGGTGGCTTCGATTGCCGCGCCGGGCGTTGGATTCAACGATCGAATTAGAGCCAAGGCACCAACAATATCCTCGGGCGTTGTCCGCATCCGACGGGCTAAATGTTTAGGCTCTGCGATAGGAATTTGCTCAATATGTCTTCTAACAATCATGCCCGCAGTGTCGCGGTGGGGTGTTATTTCCGGCATTTGCCTCAACTGTATTAGAAGGCATTCTTGCAAATCCGTCGCAAAAACGCCGGTCGGTTCAAAGTGCTGTAGGCGATGCAGTACAGCCATGACTTCCTCAAGCTCCAGGCCCTCGATTCTTAATCCTTCGAATATCTGTTCGGCGGTTTGTGTCAGCCGCCCGTCTTCATTGACCGAGTCGATAAAAGCGAGTGCGATGGTTCTGTCCGTCTCGGAGAAGCGGGTGAGGTTGAGTTGCCATAGTAAATGAGACTGAAGGGTTTCTGGTGGAGAGTCTCGGTCGGCGAAACTCAGATCATCGTCACCTACACTCTGTGACGTGGTAGGTGGAGCGGAGGAGGGCATAACATCTTCCCAGGCCGCGTCTACCGGGAGTTCAGTGCCAGGGAGATCCAACGAGGCTGCATCAGAGAAATCAACCTGATCCTTAATATCACTCGTTTGAGAAAGCTCCGCCGTGACCTCTTCCTCTTCAAGAAGAGGGTTACTTTCGAGCGTTTCAGTGATTGCTTGCTGAAGATCTAGTGTACTGAGTTGAAGGAGCTTAATAGCTTGCTGCAGCTGTGGTGTCAGCGTAAGTTGTTGACCGAGCTTTAACTGCAGCGCTTGCTTCATAAATATCTTAAAGCCGCTAATGGGAAACTAGTTTAGCGCTTTCATTTAAATAAAGGCAAACTACTTGGCCTGTGTTTTGCTTGAAATTTGCTACTTTGAAGCGCGCTTTGAAGTTACAGTTTAAAGTCTTGGCCTAGATAGACTTTGCGGACCTTGGCGTCATCCAGGATGGTCTGTGCGTCACCTTCTGCAATGACGCTTCCCTCACTCACAATGTAGGCGCGCTCGCAAATATCGAGTGTCTCACGTACGTTGTGGTCGGTGATTAAAACGCCGAGTCCCCGGTCACGAAGGTGAGTAATTATGGCTTTGATATCTGAAATAGATATCGGGTCGACACCAGCAAATGGCTCGTCGAGTAAAATAACTTTGGGGTCCGTCGCAAGTGCACGTGCGATCTCAACGCGCCGTCTTTCTCCACCCGATAGGCTCTGACCGAGAGAATTTCGCAAATGCGTAATATGGAACTCGCGAAGCAGCTCGTCACATAGCGCCTGTTGTTGGTTGGAGTCGAGGTCATCGCGGGTTTCAATGATAGCCATCAGATTATCCTCGACCGACAATCTCCGAAAAATTGAGGCTTCCTGAGGGAGATACCCTAAACCTTGCCTAGCCCTGCGATGGATCGGCAGCGACGTGACATCGCTTCCGCAGAGTGTAATTCGACCCTCGTCGCTGGCGACAAGACCGACCATTAGATAGAAACACGTTGTTTTTCCGGCACCGTTCGGGCCTAGAAGTCCAATAATTTCCCCTGCATTTACCGACATGGACATGCCGTTTACGACACGCCGTCCGCGGTATGTCTTAGCAAGGCCCTCTGCTGCAAGCACTTCAGTCACGCTCCGGATTCTCCCGAAGCGAATTAGGGGGGATTGTGACTTTCACGCGTTGTGGCTTTTTACCACCGGGCGATCCCGCCGCGATGACGCGTTGTGAGCTTACAATATACTCGATGGTGCTTCCTTCTATGACTGCACCATCTTGGAGAATTCGAGCGTCGCCAATGAGGCGAATGCGATCAAGCGTCTCCTGGTATTCAATGGCATTAGCCTGGGCACTAATAGGTGTTGTGCTGTTCGTCGGCGTTTGCTCAAGGGTGGCAGGTGTACCTCTAGCCGTAATGACTGAGGCACCGTTTTCATCGAAAGAAAATACCAAGCTGTCTGAGTTAATTTCTAGCGATCCCTGACGGAGCTCAACCGAGCCGCGATAGATTGTCAGCCCTGAGGGCTCCTCGCGCGTGACTTGATCAGCCGATATTTCAATGGGCTGATCAGTATCGTTTGCAAGGCCGATCATGGCGATGCTCGCGAGCAGCAGTGCTGCTAAGCCTCCTAGCACTCGACTGCCTGGTTGGATCTTCAAATTCACTTGCCGCTGCTTCCTTTATCGAAACTGGATGCTTTTTCAAAACTGGATGTCACGTCGCCCTGTAAGGCTGCCGTGCCGCCGCGGAAGTCGATTTGAAGTCGTGATCCGGTTGTGACGCCACGCTCGCTAGTAAGTGTAGCTTGAGATGAGGACTTAGCTAAACTACTTGCCGCGTCAATCGTGAGTTGTTCGGTGACCAATGTTACGTCGTCACCTCGCGTTACGGTAACGCCACCAGATAAAACCAATGTGTCATTCCGCGTCGCAGATAAGCCGCGTGGGGCCTCGAGTTGCCAGCGCACACCCTGCTCGTCCTCGCGCTCCACATGGAGACCGCCTAGTAGTAGTTCGGACTCACCTTCGAGTTGCACCGCATGGTCTGCCCGACTGACCTCAAGTTTTCGGCCGTCATCGTCGTAGCGAGTGAGTTCAAGCTGATTGAGTTCAGTGGCCACCAGTTTCCTAGCCTCTAAGCTTGTTGGCGCCTCACTTTCTAGGCGAGCAAAAATAGCGAGTACCGCGATGACACCAATAACGGCGCCTGTGATGCTCCATCTCATATGCTCGCAACATCCAAAATATGGTCACAAAACTCGCGTACGCAGCCCTCGCCACCTTTCAGTGATGAAATCCAGTCTGCCTGTGCCATAACTGCCGCTACTGCATCAGCGGGGCAAGCACCGATTCCAGCATTAGCGATAGCTTCGATGTCGGGCAAGTCATCCCCCATATAGGCGACATCCTTTAGATCAATCGACAGTGAGGCTGCAAGTTCTGTCAGCGCAGTCAGCTTGTCTTCTCTGCCTTGAATGAGGTGATGGATACCAAGTTCGGTAGCCCTACGCTCCACCATGGGCGACACACGACCCGTAATGATGGCGGTTTGTATGCCCGCCCTTTGGATTTGTTTGATCCCGACACCGTCTTTGATACTAAAAGACTTCAGTTCGGCGCCATCGCTGGTGTAGGTGACTTTACCATCGGTCATGACACCGTCGACGTCCAAAACGAGGAGTGTCATTGTGGATTTTTGGCTCATACGATACCCGCCCTTAGCAGCGCGAGGAGGTGGATAACACCCGTTACAGCCCCCTTTTCATCAGTAACAACAAGCGCAGAAATACCCTCCGACTCCATACGCTTCACAGCTTCAGCTGCTAGGGCATCGTCATCGATAGTTTTTGCACCCTCTGACATGACAAGGCCGACTTCCGTGGTGCTAAGGTCATGCCCCTGCTCCAATGCTCTTCGAAGATCGCCATCAGTAAAGATGCCAAGCAGGATATGGTTCTCGTCGGTCACTGTCGACATTCCCAGTCCTTTAGCGGAGATAACCATAAGCGCATCAGCAAGGGAGGTTGATGGCCCAATGCGTGGCACGTCAGACCCACTCGCTTTGAGGTCCGATACCCGAGTTAATAATCGGCGTCCCAGTGCTCCTCCTGGGTGCGTGAAGGCAAAATCTTCTGCGGTGAAGCCTTTGTGCTCCAACAGTGCTACGGCTAAAGCGTCTCCCATTACTAGGTTTGCAGTTGTGCTTGCGGTAGGTGCAAGATCATGCGGACAAGCCTCTTCATCAACGCCAATATGCAAATGAATGTCAGCGGAAGTTGCTAAAATAGAATCCGGATTGCCCGTCATCGCAACGATGGGTATTCCCAAGCGCTTGAGCATAGGAAGAAGGGCGGTAATTTCGTTAGTCGAACCACTGTTGGACATCAGTAGCGCTGCATCGCTCTCGGTAATCATGCCCATATCGCCATGGCAGGCTTCCGCAGGGTGAACAAACTGCGCAGGGGTGCCGGTGCTCGCTAGGGTAGCTGCGATTTTATTGCCGATATGGCCACTTTTGCCCATGCCACTCACGATCACCCTTCCGGTTACGTCCGCAAGGATATTAACGGCTCGTGAAAAATCATCGTTGATACGGGATTTAAGCGCGGCAATTGCCTGCATCTCGATGTCGATGGTTCTCAGTGCCGATTCGGCTGATGAGCGAAAGGATTGATCTGTCATGCTTGCCCTGTTACGTCAGACACTAATACCAGAAGCGTCAAATACCCTATATATGTCCCAAGTAATACGACACCAGCAATTCGGCCAAGTTCACCTGTTGCGTTGGTATCATTGTTTGTCTTTCGCTGAGCCTGCCAGCTGAATAAAAAGAGGAGAACCGCCAGCAGCAGCGTGGCCAGCCAGTCCCGATTAAAGACATCTGAACCTAATGCGAGCGGGCCCAAAAGGCCGGGTACAGGTAAAACGACGAGTAGGTTAAAAACATTGCTGCCAACGATAGCGCCCAACGCTATGTCCGCATGTCCCTTTACCGCGCTCATGACTGACGCAGCCAGTTCAGGAAGGCTTGTTCCGATAGCCACAATCGTCAATCCGATGATGAGCTCAGAAACACCTAACAAGGTTGCAATATTGACCGCGCCAATCACGAGAACTCTCGAGGAGATGACGAGTAGCACCAGTCCTCCGATAAAATAAAGCCACGCAACGCCAGCTGACGTTGCTATAGGCTGCTGGTTTTTTGATTCTTGGCTGTTGGCCCGAGTGGATAAAAGAAACAAGAAAATCACTAGTGCACTCAGTAACACAATGCCATCAAAAACAGACAGATCACCATCGATTATTAATGCACCTGCTAATAGTGTGGCGCCTAGCATCTGGGGAAGTTCCCTGCGGGTCGCCGAAGTATCAACGGACATCGTTTTAATGAGCAGAGTAACGCCAAGAACCAATCCTGTATTGGCGATATTGGAACCCAACGCATTACCTACCGCCAAACTGCCAGACTCTGAGAGGGAGGCAATGATGGATACAACGATTTCAGGCGCGGAGGTGCCCAGTGAGACAATTGTAAGGCCGATTAGCAAGGGAGACAGACCGGCAAGCTTAGCAATTGATGCTGCACCGTCTACGAACTTGTCCGAACTCCATACGAGCCCGACGAGTCCCGCCACAATAAAAAACACGTCTAACATTTGGGTAATGGTACACCTTGATCACTAAAACTCGCCGCTGGATCGGAGCGATCGGGTATCATACGCGAACTGGCGGGTGTTAAAACGCCACATAATGCGGTAACCGTATTGATCCTCTCAGGAAACTTGAGGGTTAGGACTTCTTAGAAAGGGAAATTATGAAAATCTCGGCGTTATTCGTAAAAGTAATCATGGGGACGATCCTCACGGTGATGGCCCTTCCCAGCACTGCGCAAGTCAATGACAAAGCGCCGAAGCCGATAATTGAGTACACCACAACTCAAATTATGACCATTATCGAGGGCGCGCCGGAATACTTTGATGAGGATCCTGATCGTTTCTACGGTGAAATTGGCGCTGTGCTCGACGTCGCCATCGATTGGCGAGGTTTTGCGAAAGGGGTGATGGGTGAGTACGCCTCGAATGCAAGATACAAGAGTTTGGACGCCGACGGAAAAACAGCATTGCGCGAGCAACTGGCGGCGTTCACCGACATTATTAAATCAGGCCTCATCAGGACGTATGCGAAAGGGCTGTTGGCTTTCAGTGGATCAAAATTCGAAATTGTTGACGGTGACGACATTGACCCTAGTGCGCGATCTGCCTCGATTACGCAGTTGGTCTACGGCTCGGGTGATCAAACCTACACCATTAGATACCAGATGGGCAAAAGCAGGGACGGCTCGTGGCGCTTGCGTAACTTAATTGTAGAGGATATTAATCTGGGGCAGATCTACCAGAATCAATTTGCCTCGGCTGCAAAGGCTGCGAGTGGAGACGTCGGAAAAGTAGTGGCTGAATGGGATGTTGCGGCAAACCTGCCAGAGGATCTGGACGATGAATGAGACTACGATCTTAAAGGCGTTAGAGGCGGCATTCCCAGGGGCTGATATTGATGTTCAGTTGGACGGATCGCACTGCCAAGTGACCGTCGTGAGCGAGTTGTTCGAGGGGCTCCGGCCCGTCGCTCGCCAGCAGAGGGTTTACGCGCCGTTGAATGAATTCATTCGCTCAGGCGCTCTTCACGCCGTTAACATTATCGCGAATACGCCCTGACTTGGATCTCGCACATTGGATTATTTCGTTATACGTGGTGGTAAGCCGCTCAGAGGCCGCGTGGATATTTCTGGCGCAAAAAATGCGGCGCTACCCATTCTTGCTGCGAGCTTGTTGACCCCTACAGAGCTGAAACTCAAAAATGTCCCTCACTTAAACGATATCACTACCATGATTGAGCTTCTGGGTGCGATGGGGGTTGATGTTTCCGTTGACGAGTCGGGTTCACTGTGTATTTCAGCCGCAAATTTGAGCAGTCGGCGTGCGCCCTACGAGTTGGTTAAGACTATGCGTGCTTCCATCTTAGTTATGGGACCAATGCTCGCAAGATTTGGGCACGCTAAGGTGTCTTTCCCGGGAGGTTGCGCCATTGGGAGTAGACCCGTAGATCTACACTTGAAGGGCTTTGAGGCAATGGGCGCTCAGATTGACGTTCGCGATGGTTATATCGTAGCAACGACTGAGGGCGGCTTGCACGGCTGCGACTTCACCTTTGAGATGGTTACTGTTGGCGGTACGGAAAATTTGCTTATGGCTGCTGTATTAGCCGAGGGCGAGACTGTCCTTCGCAATGTCGCTCGAGAGCCCGAGATAACCGATCTAGTGATGTTTTTGCGTGCGATGGGAGCCAACATCTCTGGCGATGACACGGACACCTTAGTCATACAAGGGGTGCAAGCACTCAATACCTGCGAGTATACGGTGATGCCCGATCGAATCGAGGCCGGAACGTATCTCGTTGCAGCTGCGGCCACCGGGGGGTGCATTACAGTAAAAGGCGCCGACGCTGAACATCTGGGCTTAGTGCTAGATAAGCTTCGTGAAGCTGGGGTTGATGTGCAAGTTGATGGAGACGCAATTACCGCTGATATGTCAGGAAAGCGACCATTATCAGTCGACGTCATCACTGCACCATATCCCGGCTTTCCCACAGATATGCAGGCGCAATTCACTGCGCTGAATCTGGTCGCTGATGGTGTGGCGCGGATTACCGAGACCATTTTTGAAAATCGTTTGATCCATGCACAGGAAATGTCCCGTATGGGTGCCAATATCACCATTGACGGGCACTCGGTTATTATCCGTGGCCAAAAAGAAATCAGGGGTGCACCCGTGATGGCGTCCGACCTTCGAGCTTCAGCTAGCTTGGTTATTGCAGGGCTCGCGGCGGAAGGCGAGACGCGGATAGACCGCATCTATCATATCGATCGCGGTTACGAGCGCATCGAAGAGAAACTTCAATCTGTGGGCGCTGATATTGTCCGGAATACGAGGTGACTGATGTCCAAAGACACTGGAACACTCACAATTGCGCTTACCAAAGGTCGAATCCTGAAAGAGACGTTGCCACTGTTTGCAGCTGCGGGCATTGATCCGATAGAGAATATCGAAAATAGCCGCAAACTTATATTTCCAACGACTCGCGAGGGGGTCTCGTTTGTCTTGCTTCGTGGCTCGGATGTACCAACCTACGTAAGACATGGTGCTGCTGATGTCGGGGTTGTGGGCAAAGATATTCTCATGGAGTTTGGAGACGAGGGCTTGTACGAGGTTTTGGATCTCGAGATAGCGCAATGTCGATTAATGACGGCAGGGATCAAGAACGCCCAACAGAGTTCGGCGGCAAAGATTCGTGTTGCGACCAAGTTCGTCAATATCGCGCGAGATCATTATGCGAAGCGCGGCGTGCAGCCCAATATCATTAAGCTCTACGGCGCTATGGAGCTTGCGCCCATTATGGGGCTCGCTGACGAGATTGTGGATATTGTTGATACAGGCAATACCCTAAAGGCTAACGGCATGGTCCCTCGAGAGCATATCGCTGACATTTCGTCGAGACTCATTGTCAATAAAGCCTCAATGCGCACTCGTAATCCGATTATCGCCGGCTTGGTGTCATCAATCTCAGATGCAGTGTCCTCTCGCGCAGCTAGCTCGGGAAATGGTGCTCAATGAGAATTGATATTCGACGATTAAGTAGCGGTGCCGCTGATTTCGAAGCGCAGATAGCAGCTTTGCAGGCGCCGATGGAAGTGATCGATCCAAGTTTAGTCGACACTGTTAGCGAGATCATCGCGACGGTAAGAAGTCGAGGCGATGCCGCCCTGCTTGAGTTTACCCAAAGGCTCGATAAACACCCGGCGTCTAGGATATCGGAACTCATTTTTGATCGTGATCGACTCGCAGAGTTCGAACAAGAGATCAGTGACACCGAGCATGCAGCGCTCAAAACAGCGGCAGCTCGAATCCAACGTTATCATCTACAGCAGTTGATAGACGATTGGTCGATTGAAGACGAGTACGGCAGTCGATTAGGTCAGCGAATTCGTCCCATGTCTCGCGCAGGGCTTTACGTGCCCGGTGGGAAAGCCAGTTACCCATCCTCCGTTCTCATGAATGCCATCACTGCAAAAGTTGCGGGTGTACCCAATGTAACGATGGTTGCCCCAACGCCGGACGGCGTGCTGAATCCACTGGTGATGGCAGCAGCATCGATGGCGGGGGTCGATAAAGTTGTGACAGTCGGCGGCGCTCAGGCGGTAGCGGCCCTCGCTTACGGCACGGAGAGCGTTGAAGCAGTGGATAAAATTGTGGGGCCGGGAAACCGCTTTGTTGCAGAGGCAAAGCGACAAGTTTTCGGAAAAGTTGGCATCGATATGATCGCCGGTCCCTCTGAGATTTTTGTCATAGCAGACGGTTCTGTTGATCCTAGATGGATTGCACTTGATTTGATGTCGCAAGCTGAGCACGACGAAGTGGCTCAGGCGATTTGTATCTCGCCAAATAGCGCTTACTTGGATGCAGTAGCAGAGGCGATTCAGGAATTATTGCCAACAATGCCCAGGCGTGAAGTGATCGAAGCTTCTTTGCGAAACCGAGGCGCTCTTATTGCTGTCGATGACCTTGCGAGCGCTGCTCAGTTGTCCAATCGCTTCGCGCCAGAGCACCTAGAATTGGCTGTAAAGGACGCAGATGCGTTGTTGGAAAAAATCACCCACGCCGGCGCTATCTTTTTAGGGCCTTACAGTTCTGAATCATTGGGTGATTACTGTGCAGGTACTAACCATGTATTGCCGACCTCGGGGGCCGCACGGTTCTCATCACCACTCAGTGTTTATGACTTTCAGACGCGAACTTCGATCATTGATGTCAATCAGTCAGGGGCACGCGCGCTTGCTGAGGTGGCGGGAACGATTGCGGACGGTGAGTCATTGTCGGCGCATGCGATGGCAGCGCGTGCTCGCTTAGAGGGTGCTGACTAGCTCAGTTGCTGGGTCGCGTTGCGACGATAGCATCCACTTCAAATCGCTGCTCTTGGCGCTGCAGGCCGACTAAAACCCGGTCGCCTGGCCTGAGCCGCGCAATGGTTTGCATGGCCTCTCGAGCGTCGCTTACGGCGGCGCCCTCTAATCCGATAATCAAGTCCCCGACTTGTATGCCTGCGCGCTCCGCCGGCCCGCCCGGGGCAGTCTCGGTGACCAGCAAAGATTGGGTGGTTCGACCTTGTTCATCGAGGTCAAGTAAGAGATCCACACTGACGCCTAGCCAGCCGCGAATAACGCCGCCGTACTCAATGAGATCCGAAATGACCGTATTTACGAGATTGCTCGGAGTCGCGAGGTTGATGCCAATGCCGTTTGCATCGCTTCGTTGATCTTGGCCACCCGTGTAAATCAAGGTGTTGATGCCAACGAGTTTGCCCTCGGAGTCGATTAGTGCTCCGCCTGAGTTGCCCAGATGAATCGCGGCATCCGTCTGTATGTAGTTCTCGTAAGCAGAGAGCTGGAGACCATAGCGCTCTAAACCCGAGATGATGCCAAGGGTCACAGAGTGGCCGAAACCGTAAGGGTTTCCTATAGCCATGACGACATCACCCACGTTGATTGCGTCAGAGTCCGCGGTCTCGATGGCAGAGAGCCCCGTTAGATCTGTTTTGAGCAGTGCAAGATCTGTGTCGGGATCGATGCCTACCACTGAGGCGCTCGCCCTGCGACCGTCGGACAGCAGAATTTGGATGGCTTGTGCGCCATCGATGACGTGCTGATTTGTAATGATATGACCATCAGTACTCATGATGACGCCCGATCCCAGTGAGCGCTCTACTCGAGGTTGGCGCTCACCGGGGTTGGTGTATCGGCGAAGGAGGGGAGCATTGAGCACAGGTGCTCTTTCGGCAACGAGCTTGGCCGTGTAGATATTGACAACTGACGGGGTCGCAATGGCGACTGCGTCGCTGTAAGACGCGGGGCCCTGATGGTCACCAGGCAGTTCCAGCCACTCGTTATTGAGCAGAATAATGGCCGCCAAGACACCCACAAGCGCAGGCCAAACTAACTGTGCAAACCACTCGCGCACTGAGTCTTCTCCCTAAATTTACAGGAGTAGTGTAAATCAAAGTCAGCCTATAATGTGGTCCGTGGCGAGCGTATCGCGCGGATTAATGAAGCGGACAACAAGCGGGTGCCAAACGGGTAAGAGGTATTGAGCGTGGCTGTAGATCGAGATCAGTTAAAACGAGCATTAGATGAAGAGTTAAACAGCGCAGCGTTTAACGATTATTGCCCGAATGGTTTACAGGTTGAGGGCAGTGCTGTCATTTCACGCCTCGTTTCAGGCGTGACCGCATCTCAAGCACTCATTGATCGCGCTGTGGCGCTAGAGGCGGACGCTATTCTCGTTCATCACGGGTATTTTTGGCGCGGCGAGGATCCGCGTTTAGTTGGAATGAAAGGTCGACGAGTCAGCGCCCTGATTCGGGCAAATATCAATTTATTTGCCTACCACCTGCCATTAGATAACCACGCCACGTTGGGTAATAACGCCGGCTTGGGTCGGGCGCTTAACTTCGCGTCTTGGAAAAGTCTCAAAGAGAATGAGGCGAGCTATCCAGTGTTCACCAGTAGCTATAGAGAGAATCGCCCCCTCTCCGAGATAAGTCAGGATTTATCTGAGGCGCTGGGGAGATCGGTTACGACGGTAGGCGAGGCGGAAACTCCCATTCGGTCCGTTGCCTGGTGCACGGGTGGTGGCCAGGGGTACATCGACGATGCGGCAGACGCAGGTGTGGACTTATTCATCACCGGGGAAATTTCAGAGCAGACGGTCCACGTTGCTCGAGAGCGTAACGTCGCGTTTATTGCCGCCGGGCATCACGCTACAGAGCGTTTCGGTGCAAAGGCATTGGGTGATTGGGTGGCAGCGAAGTTCGCTATCGAACACGAGTTTGTTGATATCGACAGCCCCGCTTAAGGCTTAAATCTGAGCACCAACTGTTGATGGGTTGAGTGAGTACGCCTCAACCCACGTTCGGCTTGTAATCTTTTTCCAACCCAAACTCTTCAGACAGTTGACCGGTCTCGTCAGGTGTCTTCTTAGGTGCGTAGTCCAGCGGTTGAGAGGGGTCGACCAGGTGATCGCCTAGGTCAAACCCACTGCCCACCAGTTTAGTATCATCCAGCTGACTGGCGACTTCAGCACCACAGAGTTCCTGTGCACCCGAGGCAATGTGCGAATAAATAGAACGGTAATCGTCCTGCATTCGATGGAGTAGCTGGGCGGTGTTTGCGAAGTGGCTGGTAACGGACTGCTCGTAGTTGCGATGCGCTGTTTTAGCCGCTTCGACCTCGCGACGGAGTTCATTGATGACCTCGTCGTTATCATCTTTTCGCTGAGTGGCTGCCCACCATCCGGCCGCCAAGCCCACGGCAAATCCGACCAACAGAAAGTAACCCAAAGTTGTTGCGGTCGTTTCCATTACTGTCCCCCATGCGTCGATGACATTTTTGTATGTTGTTATGGTGCATGGTTGTTGCGCGCTTAGCTAGTGGGAATAATCGTCATCCTAAACCGATTCTTGTCGTATAAAGCATCAAGCGATAGAGTCGCGCCCGTCTCTGATTTACACAAAGCAAGAAACCACTCCCATGCCGCTGACGCCAAAAGAACGCTATCAATCTGATCTTAGTTCCGGTGTCATTTTGCCGGATGAGGCGCAGGCGCAAGCGGTCGATGCGTTGCAGGATGTTTTTGAGCGTCTCAATCAGCGTTTATCAGAAAAGAAATCATTCCTTACCAAGCTGCTTGGTAAGGGCGCACCTGCACCGATTACCGGCCTCTACATGTGGGGTGGTGTGGGTCGCGGAAAAACCTATCTTATGGATTCATTTTACGAGGCATTGGACTTCACTCGTAAAAGCCGGATGCATTTCAATCGGTTCATGCAGCGTGTGCATGCAGATCTCACTGAGCTCTCGGGTGAGAAAAATCCACTAGACATCGTTGCGGACCGGATTGCCAGCGAGACGGCGGTGCTGTGTTTCGATGAGTTTTATGTGAGCGATATTGGTGATGCCATGTTGCTTGGTGGTCTCATGCAAAAGCTTTTTGATCGCGGTATTTGTTTAGTGGCAACGTCGAATATCGCCCCCGAGGGCTTGTATGAGAATGGGTTACAGCGCGCGCGTTTCATCCCGGCGATCAAGGCCGTAGAGGCCAACACACGCGTGCTAAACGTTGACAGCGGGATTGACTATCGCCTGCGGGTGCTGAGTCAGTCGGAACTTTATTTCGAAAAAGGCGAGGGGGATTTAAAGAAAGGTGACAAGGCCTTCACTGGTGGTCAATCCTCGCCGCTTCACAAGCTTTTTTCGGACTTGAGTGGCGGCAGGCAGCCTAAGGCTGAGGTGTTGGTTATTAACCGGCGTAATCTACAAGCATTGGGGGTCTCTGAGGGTGTTCTGCTCGCGGAGTTTGCCGAGCTTTGCCTGGCGCCTCGTTCAGCCGCTGATTACACTCAGCTGGCCAAGGAGTATCACTCCGTCCTCATCGATAATGTCCCCGAGCTAACGTCTGACATTGAGGATGGTGCGCGTCGTTTTATTACGCTCATCGATGAGTTTTACGATCGAAATATCAAAGTCGCTATCGTGGCAGATCGTCCGATGGCGAGTCTTTATTCGGGTAAGAAGCTCAGCTTTGAGTTTCAACGCACACTCTCTCGATTAATCGAAATGCAATCTGTGGAATATTTGGGTCGAGAACATCTGCCTTAACCTCGCTTAATCTATTGAAAGGCGGCGCGCGCTCCTGTACTCTCCGCGCTCCTTTAATTCAGGCCTAGTGGGCAATTGCATGAAAACTTACAGTGCGAAAGCAGGCGACGTACATCACGACTGGTACGTTGTGGACGCAGAAAACATGACTCTTGGGCGTTTGGCGGTTGAAATCGCGCATCGTCTGCGTGGTAAGCATAAGCCTGAGTACACACCTCACATGGACATGGGTGATTACATCGTCGTTGTGAACTGCGAAAAAATTCGCGTTACCGGCGCAAAGTCGACTGACAAGATGTACCACCACCACACAGGCTACCCCGGTGGTCTTAAGTCATTCACCTTCGAAAAGCTGATCGAGCGCGCACCTGAGCGTGTACTCCAGCGAGCGGTGAAGGGCATGTTGCCACGCAACCCTTTGGGTCGTGCCATGTTCAAAAAGTTGAAAGTTTATTCTGGGCCTTCGCACCCACACACGGCTCAGCAGCCACAGTCGCTGACAATTTAAGGATTAGATAATGGCAGTTGCACAGTACTACGGCACCGGTCGACGCAAGACATCAACGGCACGTGTCTTCCTGAAGGGCGGTAACGGCGCTATCACAATTAATGGCCGCGGCATTGACGAATACTTTGGCCGCGAAGTTGCTCGCATGATCGTGCGCCAGCCGCTCGAGCTTACCGAGACTGCAGAAAAGTTTGACGCAAACATCACTGTTGTGGGTGGTGGTAGCTTCGGACAGGCCGGTGCGATCCGTCACGGTCTTACACGCGCGCTTCTTGAGTACGATGAGTCGCTCCGAGGCACGCTCCGCGCAGCAGGTTTTGTGACCCGTGATGCGCGTGAAGTAGAGCGTAAGAAAGTCGGTTTGCGTAAAGCGCGCCGTCGTCCGCAGTTCTCAAAGCGGTAAATTTCCTTGTGACAGCGGTCGCTGTCACGTTACTGAACAAATTTTGACTATAAGCAGGTCATTTATGGCCTGCCTCACCTTGCTGTGCGTAATACCGACGATTAAACTTTCGCGGCTTTAAATTTACATACGGCAGTGACACAGCGCTGCCGACAAC
>CBFIHK010000018.1:20420-29995 GCA_965662305.1 Luminiphilus sp. | reverse complement strand
CCCAAGATGAGCTTCAGCCTCTGCACGAACGGCGGCGAGTTGCTCGTCGCTGATAATCCGCTCGAGGATAATATAGCCCTGCTCCATGAGCTGCTGGTGCTGTCGCTCAAACTCTTCGCTGCTAATACTGATCTCCCCCTCGGTTTTGGTGAAGCCGTAGGTTCTTGCAAGATTCTGATTTTGATAGTCGATCACGTTGTCGATTTGTCGGAACTGCTTATCGTCACGACCGCTTGAAGGATTATCTGACATGAAAATGACCTATGTAGAGAGCTGCAGCCCTGATCCTAGGAAGGCCCAGACTTCAGTGTTGAGTTGATCGATATTGATGGTTGCAGGTTCGCTTACTGCTTGGTTAATCGCGCCTCTAACTGCACCCAATACCATCGCCGCGCCGAGCTCGGGCGGAACGTCGGTGCCGAGTTCACCACGCTTCTGACCGTCGGCAATATTGCGAGCACCCTCGGCCACAATCAGTTTCCACCGCTCAGCTTCGATGCTGGCAATGGTCGGAATAGCCGAAAGCTGATTCGTCACGATACTCCCAAGCGGATGCTCAAGAATGAAGGCAATATGTGCCCGACTTCTCGCCTGCTCACGCTCACGCCAAGAGTCAAACTCCACCATAGGCGTCATGAGCACTTCATCATCGAGTTGGTTATAGAAAGCGATGGCCACTGCCTGAAGCAGGCCCTCTCGCGACCCAAAGTGATGGTAGGCAATGCCGTGAGATATCCCAGCATCCTTCGCAACCCACGCCATCTCAAGCGCACCGTTGTTTGCGGCCAGCAGCTTTTCTGCGCTCGCCAAGATCTTTGCGCGGGTTGCTTTGGGGTCTCGCCGCCGAGTCGGTGCTTGTGATTGAGTCGCTGAATTATTCATGGCGACATTATTTTATTGAATTGACTTCAAGTCAATAAAATAATTAAGCCGAGAAAAAGGGGCAAGTCTTGCCCCCTTAAATCAGCACCTCTCACCCTTCTACGGGGCGATTCAGCAGCTCAAAGATGCTGATTCAAAAACTGAAGATAGGCCTCAGAGGCCGTGATACGGTTCACTCGCTTTCTGAAGCCATGCCCCTCGTCCTCGAATAAAACGTAATCGACGGGCACGTCATTAGCGCGCACCTCGGCCACTAGCTCGTCGCTTTCCACCTGCAAAACACGCGGGTCGTTGGCGCCCTGCACAACCAAGAGCGGTTTCACGATATTTTCGGCGTGGAACAAGGGAGATATAGCGGTTAACCGATCGGTATCGGTCGCGGGGTCACCCAGCTCAGCATAGAGCGAATCCCTGAAGGCACCCCACCAAGGCGGAATAGATTCAAGGGTACGTAGCCAGTTCGTGACACCAAAGATGTTGATGCCGACCTCAAACGCCTCGGGCTCAAAGGCCAGTGCGGCGGCAACCATGTAGCCGCCGTAAGAACCGCCGATGATGCCAACGCGGTCACCATCTATCCAATCGTAAGAAGCGAGGAAATCGCGCGAAGCAACGACGTCACCCAAATCGGCCTCGCCGTGCTTTAGGTCATCGAGGTGGTAAAACGTTTTTCCATAACCGCTCGAGCCGCGGTTATTGATCTGGTACACCGCATAGCCGTGATTGACCAAGTGCTGAATCATGGCCGAGTACCCCTTCCGGCTTTGACCACCCGGACCACCGTGCACCCAAACTAGAGCGGGTGCAGGATTATCAGCAGACGCCTCACGCGGCTGATACAAGATACCGGGCACCTGTAAGCCATCGTAGCTCGCAAAACGCACCACCTCACCCTCAACCATGAAGTCACTGTTGATCGCAGGATTAAGCGCAGTTGTGAGACGGTTAGCTTCGCCACCAAGGGGCATGTAATACAAATCATAGGGCGCCGTATCACGGTTCAAACCAAACGCAATCGCCGTCTCATCGCGATTAAAACGCACCTGAGCAAGATCGCCCGCGGGAACATTATTGAGAACAACCGCCTCACCTGTTTGCAGATCAATGAGCGATACGTCCGTGCTCGCGTCGTTATTGACGCCGCTTACTTGATATCGACCGCTGGGTGAGTAACCAACGTACATAACGTCCCAATCATCGGTGATCAGCGGTGCGCGCTCACCCGTCTCCAACGACAGTGTCCACGCCTGGCTGAACTCGCCATACTCATTGGTGGAATAAATGAATGTCTGATTGTCTGGCGTGAAGCCCATCGCCGAGTACTCAACGTTACCGTCATGCGGCGTGATAGTGACCAGCTCTGGTGTCTCAGCAGTAACATCGATGAGGAAGAGGTCGTTGTCGGCATTACTGTTATTCCGCGCATAGACGACCCACCGCCCGTCATCACTGATCGCGCCAAGGTCGAGGCCCTCGCTGTTCTCGTACAGCATGCTTCGGCTGTAGTCCGCGGCGCTATAGCGGTACATATCAAAAGCGCCGCCCTCACGCTCATTACTGAAAATGTAGAAACTCTCACCGTCGGATGCCCAGCCCGCAAAGCCGGCTTTGTGACCCTCGCCCGGTGTCAGGTCAGTGATCTTACCGGCCTCCGACATGACAAACACGTGTGTGAGTTCGTCACCGTTACCGTCCTGCTGATAGATAAAACGATCGTCCTCAGGAAACCACGACTCCGCATAAACGCCTCGATCAGTTGACTCCGTAAGCGCGGTCATTTCACCCGTCGCTGTATTGAGTCGATAGGCGTTGTAAACACCTGTCTGGTCTGAGCTGATAATGAGATCGCCGTTCTCTGCTGAGAACGCATAGGGTCCAGCACCGCCCATACGGTAGCTTGTGGTTTGGAAGAATTGCTCAGCGGAGTAGGTCTCGTGAACCTGAGGCGCTTCCGCCTCCATGGCTGATTCGTCTTGCGCGCACCCAGCCAGCAAGACACTCGCGCTGAAACCCATGATAAGGCCAGCTAACACTTTCTTATTCATCTCATTCACTCCCATTGGACTGGTGTTTCAAGAATATTTATTCAGGCTTCGATGACGGATCCTCACCAATCAGCCCACCCGACAATTCGAATAACTTATTCTTTATGGCCTGCTTTTTTAGCTCGTCTAGTGAGGCATCGACCAAACTTTGCTTAAAAAACGGAATGGTGACTGTACCTTCGGTCCGCTCATCAGCACCTGGCTGAATGAGCCCATGTTCCTCGAGCGAATACATAAACGGCAGGGCCTCAGATAACAATGGAGAAAGTAGCCAAAGGTACCCGTCGCCCGCAATGTTGTTGGTTTCCTTGGGGTCGATCACTAGGTTAAACGCCTCAGGCGCCCACAAGTCTGCGTAACGACCATCCTCACGGTCTGGACTTTCACGCTTTAGATAGAGCTTGAACTGCTTCCACTTCATCGCCATCAGCGTTGAGTCATGGAAAAACAAAAGCGCATCTCTCGCCGACGCTGTCGCCTCACCCATTAAAAATGGCAGCTGATTAACGCCGTCGTAGCTCCGGTCATCGGGGAGCTCCTCGCCTACCATCGCTGCAAACGTCGGCATAAAATCGTGGATGGCAACAATGTCATTGGTCACACGACCCGGCTCGATCTTACCCGGCCAGCGCAGCATCATGGGCGTCCTGACAGCGCCCTCGTGCACAGTACCGAGATAGCCACGGTAGGGACCTGTGTCGCCAATATGAGGAAACTCAGCGCGATCAGGCCCGTTATCGCTGGCGTACACCACTACCGTATTATCAGAAAGGCCAAGCTCGTCGAGTGCGTCGAGCACCTGCCCCACCCGATAGTCGTGTTCAGCGAGTGCGTCAGCAAAGCGCCCCTGACCTGTTTTGCCATCAAAGTCGGGATGCGGAAGCGATGGGTGATGAACCAGGGAGAACGGTAGATACAGAAAGAACGGCTTCCCGTTTTGTTTCGCCTCACCTAAATAAGCCACTGCACGCGAGACAATTTCGTCGTCGACAAAGGGTCGGGATGCCAGCGAGTATTCACCCGCCTTCTCGAGTCCATCGTCAGCGGTTCCCTCGTAAAAATTGAACTTGGGCATCAGCCCTTCTTCAAATCCAAGCACCGTCGGGAAGCGAGCAACGTCGGTTGAGTTGGGAAAACCCCACCAATAATCAAAGCCTTGATCGGTAGGAAATCGTCCCTCAGAGGCACCGATGTGCCACTTACCAAAAATCGCCGTGTCATAACCCGCGTCTTTAAACATCTCGGCCATAGTGTATTCCCAGGGAGCCATTCCCTGTGGGATGCCGGGTAACGGCACCGCACGGGTGGTGCCTGATCGCACGGCGTACCTTCCGGTCATCAACGCAGAGCGCGAGGGTGTGCACTCGGCCTCAACATTGAAGTTGGTAAAGCGCATGCCCTCTACGGCAAGCGCATCGATGCGCGGCGTGGCCGCCCCCCGAATGATCCCACCGCCGTAAACCCCAAGATCCCCATAACCGAGGTTATCGCTCAGCATAAACACCACATTGGGCTTATCGCTTGCAGCCAATAAAGGCGACATAGCGAGCGCCACCCCAGCCATCAGACATCGAGCAAGAACGCCTTGCACTTGCTTTGGATTAATAAACATCGAGATCCCTCGCAGAGACGACTTCACCGTCGTAGACCTCATGCACCTCCTTTAGGAGGGTTTCATGGCTCGAGCCCCAAAGCAGCTGGTGATACAACACCAACAGTTTGGGTCTGGCCTTGGCAGCTAGCTCGCCCAGCTCGTGGGTGGAGGTATGGTTTCCCGCATGATACTTCTGCCAACGCGGCTCTTTCTTCTGGAAACCTTCGAGGCTGTAGACCTCGTGAATCAGGACATCGGCATCTTTGGCGTACTCGAGTAAGAGATTGGACGGCGCAGTATCACCGGAAATCACAATGACCTTATCCGGTGTTGTAAACCGATAACCCCAGGCGTCGGGCCAGCTGCCATGAGGCACGCGAAAGGCCTCAACCGTGACGTTATTGTCTTTGAAAATGATTCCAGTCTCGGTGACCTCGGTTGTGGCGATACGCCACCCCTGATTATTTGCCGGCTGATCGCTGTAGAGGCGATAGCGAATGTCCTCTTCATAGGCGGCAATAATGTTTTTCGCCATCGAGGCTGTGCCCTCAGGACCAAACAATTTAAGCGGGCGATCACGACCGGCCACCCAGCTGGTCAATAACAAATCGGGCAAGCCCACACTGTGGTCTGAGTGCAAGTGCGTGAGGAATGCATGGTTTAGCTTTTCGACCGCAAGACCCGGGATGTTACCCCCGTACTCGGGTGACAATGAAGCTGCGCGACGCACAATGCCCGGCCCGAAATCGACAAGGTAGGCCTCATCATTAACAACGATTGCAACACCAGGACCGGACCGTTCTGGGAATGGATTGGGTGTGCCCGTGCCAAGCATAGCCACCTTGGTAACGGAAGTGTCGCTGTCAGCAAGAGTGGGGGCGGTAAAACCTGCAACGCACAGCGATAGCGCCACAAAGAAAGTTCGCCCAAACGTTTTATCGCAAAGCTTTGCAAAGATTTTCAAACCGAACCCCTTGGATAACGCAGGCAATATTGAGTGCTGACGTTTTTGCAACAGTCATCGCCCCGCTCATATTATTAGTATCAAACCGAGACTAAAGGCTCACGGCTAAGTTAGCTAGTGCTGAGACTATTGACGTAATGGAAGGCCTGACTGACAAGCTAATCCAGCGCTTATGAGCACTCGCTCTTCTCGCTACTGCCCGTGTTCAGATGAGTGTATCTCCCCGCGCGGCAAGGTACCCTTAGCGTTATAAGGGTTTGGCGTCGAGTGAGAGAAATGCCAGAGGGTGTCGACCAGTTCTACCACTTAAGCAACAAGGCTGTATCGCTGGTTGTTGACTGTCGCGGTTCGCAACCTGCTGTCGCGTATTTTGGTGCCCGGCTTGCAAATGTGAGCGAGCCAATGATCGAGCAACTTGACCGGCACGAGGCCCCCGCCTCGCTGCCTAGTGAGCCAGCCATCACGCTATCATCTACCCATGGCATGGGTTATTTGGGCCACGCAGGGCTCGCCGTTCGCCGCGGTCGCCAAGAGTGGCAACTCAGCCCCCAACTTGTTGTTTCTGCGACGTCTGAGTTTGAACTCCAGCTTATCAGCGTTTGTGAGCGGCTATCGATCGAGATCACACACTGCCTCAGATTAGATGAAGAGACAGGCGTACTCGCGCTCACCACAACACTCAAAAATACTCACTCCGCGACATCGCTGAGTGTTGATCAGTGCCTAGTCACCCTTCCCATACAGGATCATTTGATCGACGCGGTTGAGCTAACTGGGCGCTGGGGCTATGAGCTTCGGCAAAATCGCTTTCAACTACCCAACTCATCCCTTGTCCGCGAGAACCGCGCTGGACGTACGTCGCATCATCTGCACCCCTCTTTCAGGCTCGTATCCGCAAACACCACACTCGATTCTGGGGATGCGCTTGATGTCCAGATCGCATGGAGTGGCAACCATACCATTCGCACGGAGCAGCTCGCGGACGGACGCCGACTGATGCAAGCGGGCGAGTTACTGGAGGTAGGCGAGCTTGAACTCGCACCCGGCGAGAGCTACACCACGCCTCAGTGTCTGCTGTGCTTTAGCGATGATGGCATGACTGGACTTACCCAGCAGTGGCATCGCTACGTTCGCAATACCTATAACACGTCCGCCTCAGAACAAGTCCGTCCGGTCCAACTCAACACCTGGGAAGCGTGTTACTTCGGTGTCAACGAAGCCACGGTTATCGAGCTTATTGATGAGGCGGCAGATCTCGGTATCGAGCGTTTTGTCTTGGACGACGGTTGGTTCCGCAATCGAAACAATGACCGAACGTCGCTTGGAGACTGGCAGGTAGACGAAGAGAAATTTCCCTCGGGGCTTGCCCCCATCGCCGCTTACTGTAACGAGAAAGGCCTCGAGTTCGGTCTTTGGATAGAACCCGAAATGGTCAGCCCTGATAGTGACCTGTGCCGAGCACACTCCGACTGGATACTCGGCTTTGCCAACGGTCCATTGATCGAAGCACGCAATCAGTTAGTGCTCGACCTCGATCGAGAAGAGGTCACCAACTATCTGTTTGAGACGATCTCGTCCCTGCTGGCTGAGATTCCGATTAGCTACCTGAAGTGGGACATGAATCGTGATATCCACCAGATGGAGAATGCACAGGGACAACGTGCAGTTCATCGCCAAACTCTGGCCCTTTATGCCTTGATGGCGAGAGTTCGAGACCACTTCCCACACGTAGCCATCGAAAGCTGTGCATCGGGTGGCGGTCGGATAGATATGGGCGTGCTGCGGTACGCGAGCCGGTTCTGGCCCTCAGACACGAACGACGCCCTGGATCGCATAGCGGTGCAGCGAGGCTTTCTCTCCATGCTGCCACCAGAATTGATGGGATCGCATGTTGGTCCAAGCCCCTGCCATATAACGGGCCGGCAACATGTCATGGCCTTTCGCGCCGGCATAGCGCTCTGGGGTCATATGGGCGTCGAAGCTGATATACGAACATTGAGCGAGGATGATCGCTCCACGCTTGAAGCTGCGATCAGCCTCCACAAACAACATCGCCCTCTTTTGCACAGCGGTCGCTACGTTGAGCACGAGCCGCATGCGCAGCAAGTTGCTTGGAGTGTTGTTTCAGAAGATCAAGGCGAGGCTTTAAGTGCCGTTGCAATGTTGCATACACCGACAACAGCCTTCCCAAAGCGTATGCGTTTTTGCGGACTCGATGCATCTAAGCAGTATCAGGTTCAGGTTGTATGGCCGCAGGACTTATCCGAAAAGCAGGCCGGCTATCGGGACCAAATAAAGTCACAACGTTTTAGTGGGGATTGGCTGCAGCAGGCGGGGTTAACGCTCCCCATCATGTATCCAGAGAGCATACTCATCTTTCACCTCGTCGAAGCCTAGAACCAAGACCTCGGACCGAAGCCTTAGAACATTGTGCTAGCCGAGCTTCACTGCAGGCTCGAACTCGGGCGAGGTTCCGAACACTATCCGACTCACAGCAAGCGCTGTTAGCACACAGAAGATCACCGTGAAAAACATCATATGGATATAGTGAAGCGGAGCCCAAACGAAGGAGAAAAAGGCGTACAACAACACCCCCAGCACCACAGCTGTAATGGCGGCACCCGCCGCCACGTCGCGGAATAGCAGGCCGACAATAAAGGCTGACAGAATTGGCATACTGAGCAACCCATAGAGCTCCTGAACTAAGTTGATGATGCTATCCGCTGTCGCATAAAGCGGCACCATCGCGAGACCAATCAATACAAAGCTTACGGTGATGACGAGATTTAAGCGCCGTAAATCAGCGTTGGGATTAATGAAAGGCTCGTGAATGTCGCACACCCACAACGTGGTCGAGGAGTTCAAAACACTGTTCACGCTGGTCAGAACAGCTGCCGCAATCGCTGCGGCAAACGCACCGGACAACCAAAGCGGGAGGACATCTCGCACAATAAGACCAAAGGCAGCGTCGCCCACATCGCCGTATAGCTTGTAAGAAACAATCCCCGGAATAACGACCAGCGGTGGGATGATCATCAATCTAATCGCTGCTGCTGCGAGTACGCCTTTTTGACCCTCTTCAACGGTCGGCGACGCCATAGCCCGTTGTGTAATCGTCTGGTTGGTACCCCAATAAAATATTTGAATGAAGACCATACCGGTCAATAGCGTGTGCCAAGGAATGGGCGTCGAACTATCGCCGATCATCGTCAACCGCTCTGCCGGAATGCCAGACAGGTCAAAATCAACGGTTGCGAGTGAAAGCACAACAACGACCACCCCCAGTGTGAGCAACAAAACCCCGCTGTAAGCATCAGAGACCGCAACGGCGCGGAGTCCACCAAGGACAGCATAGGCCGAACCCACGACGGCAAAGGCAACGGCAATGAGCATCAAAGGTAGATCGACATTGAACATGGTTTGAATGAAGAGCGAGCCGCTATAGAGCATGGCTGGAATAAAAATGAATAGATTGCCCAGCAGAAATAAAAGCCCTATTAAGGCTCTGATGCGCTGATCGTTGTATCGTTTTTCGAGGAGTTCGGTCGTGGTCGTGCAGTTGTAGCGGTAGTAAACGGGCAGGATAACTTTCGCGAGAATAATGAGACCAACCACCGCCGCGAGCTCCCACCAGGCCAACAGTGCCATTTGGTTACCGTTCATGCCGACAAGCTGATCGGTACTCAGGTTGGTGAGCGTGATGGAGCCAGCGACCACGATCCAACTCAGTCCTTTACCGGCAAGAAATACTTCCTCACGGGCGCTGCTGGGGGCACCTTGGGCGGCAATATCGCGCGTTACTCGCCGATAGGTAAGACCACCAATCAGCACGGTGATGGCGAGGAAAATAACAATTTGAATAACGTCTGCAGACATAGTTGAACCGCTTATTTTTGTTTGTGCCATTTCTAACTATTTTTGCGGCACGAGAAGAACTGCTGCGAGACTAACACCCAGATCAGACTGCGCCTATCTCTGATGCCAGGCTCTGGGAACAGTGTCTGAGACCAGAGCCAGAACCCAGAACCCAGAACCCAGAACCCAGAACCCAGAACCCAGAACCCAGAACCCAGAACCCAGAACCCAGAAC